>NZ_SRLV01000021.1:0-112846 GCF_006518205.1 Myxococcus sp. CA005
CCGCATTCCCATACTCCCGCCGCTCAGCCGGCGCCGCCCGTCGCATCCACCCCTCCCCTGACGGCCCTCCCCCTGGAGGTAACCCGCCACGTCGCCTCAGACGTTAACGGGCCCGTCCGACATCTGTGCGAAGCCCGGGTGCGAGGTGACGTGCAGCACCTGCGTCAGCGTACCCAGGTGCTTCAGCATCCGAGCGATGAGGGGGAGCTTCACCTCCTCCATCCCAGTGAAGACGTCCTCCAGCAGGAAGGGACGCTTCACTCGGGCGCTCGCCTTCTCCACCACCGTCATCCGCAGGGCCAGGTAGTACAGGTCCAAATCTTTCGCAGGGAGCTCGCCCACCGGCACCCGCCGGCCCGAGGCCAGGGCGAAGGCCTTGCCCTCGCGGTCCCACTCGATGCTCTGGTACCGCCGGTCCGTGAGCGCGGTGAGGTACTGGACGCACCGCTCCTTCAGCATCGCCTGCACGGACAGGATGTCCGTGGTGAACACGTCCGCCGCCTGGGACAGGAGCATGGGCGACGGATCCTCCAGCGTCTCCACGGGCACGGAGCCATCCGGGCCCGGCGCGGCCGGCGGCGGAGGCGCCTTGGCCAGGGCAATGGACTCCTTCAGCCGGCCCATCTCACGCTCCACCTCGCGCACGTCGCGCACGTAGGTGCCCTTCTGCGTCAGCTCGTCGTTGAGCGCTTCCGCCTCCGCCTTCAGCGACTGAACCTGAGCGGCCGCCGCGAGGTAGTCCGGATCCGACTCCATGGTGTGCAACTGGTCCTGCAGCTCCGCGACGCGCGCGGCCAGCAGCTCCCTGCGCTCCAGGGCCGGCGCGATGCCGTCCAGCTCTTCCACGTCGAGCGCCTTCTGCGCCATGCGCAGCGGCGCGGCTTCCGCTTCGTACTCCTCGAGGATCTTCTTCTCCCGGATGTCGAAGCGGTTCTCCTTGCTGCCATGACGCGTGGCCTTCTGCAGGTCATCCACGTAGCGCAGCGCCAGGAAGGCGGCGACGCCGAAGGCCGGGATGTCCAGCAGCGCCAGGTAGCGGAAGGTCCGGTCCACTCCAAAGCCCAGGCCCACGGCCAGCGCCAGGAACAGCACTCCCGCGCCCAGGCCGGCCCAGAACCCCATGTTCTGCGTCAGGGACGGTACCGAGGCGGGTCGTGCCTCCGCTTCGTTCTCCCGGTCCGCGTTGAGGCGCGCCAGGGCCTCGTCACGCCTGGCAATCACCTTGGGGTGGCGCTTCAGGCGGTTCACGATGTCCTGAGGCAGCCCCAGGGACTCGGGCGTAGGCGCCGCGCGCCAGGCGGCCTCGGCCTCGGAGATGGCCACTTTGAGCCCCTCGGTGCCCTTCAGCCGCTGCTCGGCGTCGAAGATCTGGGACGCCACGCCGTCCGCCTTGAACTGAAGGCTGTCCACCTCCGTGGAGGCAGCCAGTTCCTGCTCCAGCGCGCGCAGCTTCGCCTCGGCAGCGGGGATGTCCTCCGCGGGCAACACGGTGGACGCGGACGCCAGGGACGGGTACCGGCCGGACGTCCTGGGGTCCACCTTCGCCGCGGCGGCAGCGGCCTTCCTCGGGCGCCGCGAGGGAAGCTGCCCGAGTTGGAGGCAGTACACCTGCTCGAACGTGGTCTTCGGTGGAAGTCCCGCCTGTCCGCGAAGGAACTGGCTGATCTCCGACGCATCCGAAGAGACGAGCTCCGGCTGCTGCGTCGTGGGATTCATCCGGTGCAATGTCCCGGAGCCGCCGAGGTCGCGCAGCACGCGGTATGTCACCCCATCCACTCCGGCGAACGTCAGGGCCGCCTTGCCCGACTTCGCACCGGTGGCGATGAAGCTGGCGTCAGTGCCACGCCCATCCGCGAAGAGCAGCGCGAGGGAGAGGCCCGCCAGGGGGCTCGACTCCGCCGAGGGCGGTTTGAGGACGAGATATCCCGCCTTCAGGGCAAAGCGCCCCGCGGGGGAGAAACCGCGGACGTTCTGGACGGCGACTTCGGCGAATTGCATGGCTCGCGCATGTTAGCGCGAATGAAAAAAGGAGCGTCCGGGATCGGACGCTCCTTTTCACTGCCCAGGCGCTGGAAGCGCTCAGGAGGCCGAGGCGGCCTTCTTGGACGGCTTCGGCTCTTCGATGACGTCGACGCGCGCCGCCTTGCCCTTGAGGGCGCGGAGGTAGAACAGGCGCTTGCGGTTCACGTCACCGCGCGACAGGACCTCGATCTTCTCGTAGCGGGGGCTGTGCAGCGGGAACACGCGCTCCACGCCGACGCCGAAGGAGAGCTTCCGCACCGTGAAGGTAGCGCGGTGGTTGCCCTTGGTCTTCCGAATGACGATGCCCTCGAACGCCTGCACGCGCTCCTTCTCGCCCTCCTTGACCTTCCAGTGGACGCGCACGGAATCACCGGTATTGAACACGGTGACATCCTGGCGCAGGAACTTGGCCTCGATGTGCTGAATGGCGGCGTTGCGCATGACAAACTCCGGAAAACTTGAACTGACGCGATGGTCGCGTGAAGAGCGGGCCGTACTAACAGAGAGAGCGGTGTCGGACAAGCCCTGATGATCCAACCCGCTAGCAACGTTCAGGGTTACAGCTCTTCCTCCCGACGGGCCAGAAGTTTCTGGTCAGCCTTTGACAGCACCACGCGGGCATACAGGTCCGGGCGGCGCTCATGGGTGAGCACCAACGACTTCCAGCGCCGCCAGCGGGCAATCCGGGCATGGTCGCCGGACTGCAGGGCGGCCGGCACCTCGACGCCCCGGAAGACAGGCGGGCGGGTGTACTGGGGATGCTCCAGCAGGCCTTCCTCGAAGCTCTCCGTGACGGACGAGTCCACGTTGCCCAGCACCCCGGGCACCAGCCGCGCCACCGCATCCACCACCGTCATGGCCGCCAGCTCGCCGCCAGTGAGAACGAAGTCCCCCAGAGACAGCTCCCCGTCGAGGTGCGCCATCACCCGCTCGTCCACGCCCTCGTAGCGGCCGCAGACCAGGATGAGGCCCGCCTCGTGACGGACCAGCTCACGCGCAGTGGCCTGGGTGAAGGTGGGCCCTCGGGGGCTCATGAGCAGCACCCGCGCGCCCGGATGCCGCGCTTTGGCCGCCTCAATCGCGGCGACCAGGGGCTCCGGCTTCATCACCATGCCGGCGCCACCGCCGTAGGGTGCGTCGTCGGTAACGCGGTGCTTGCCCTCGGCGTACTCGCGGATATCGGTGATGGTGGTGGCCAGCAGGCCCTTCTCCTGAGCCTTCCCGAGGATGCTGGCCCCCAGGTAACCGGTCACCATGCCGGGGAACAACGTGAGGATCTCCACCGGATACGGTGGGCTCATTCCGCGTCCTCCGGGCCTCCTCCTGACTCGGCGCCCTTGCGTCCCGCCTCCACGTACTCGGGCGGATGGATGACGATGCGCCGCGCCTCGAGGTCCACGGTGGGGACGAACTCGTCGGCGAAGGGAACCACCAGCTCCTCGCGCCCGGAAGCGCGAATGACCAGGTTGGGCACCTCGCCGGTGGTCCAGATCTCCTCCACCCGGCCCAACGCGTTCCCGTTGGCGTCCACGGCATCGAGCCCCACCAAGTCACCCTGGAAGAACTCGCCCTCCGCGGGCGGCTCCAGATCCTCGCGGAAGACGAACACCTTGGCGCCCACGAGCGCCTCCGCGTCGTTCCGCGACTCCACGCCCTCGAGGACCACGATGTCCTCCTTGGGCGTGGGCCGGAGCGCCTCCAGCCGCATTTCCCGCTCCACACCGGCGCGCGTCCGCACCCAGATGCGATCGACGGTGTCGAGCGTCTCCGACGCCGGATCCAGCGCGCGAATGGCGACCTCGCCACGCAGCCCGTGAGCGCGCGCGACGTATCCCAGCTCCAGATAGGGACTGGTGGCCGTCACTGAGCGGAGTCCGGCGCGACCGGAGCGCCTGCTGCATTGCGCCGGTCGTCGAGAATCTCCAGGCGGACCTTCTGCCCGGACTTCTGTGCGGCGGCATTGAGCAGCGTCCGGAGGGCATTCACGGTGCGCCCGTCACGGCCGATGACCTTGCCGACGTCCTCGGCGGAGACCTTCAGCTCGAAGAGCCGGGCCCCTTCCGCCTCGGAAATGCGCAGGCTGACCTGGTCAGGATGATCGACCAGGGCCCGCGCCAGATAGTTGAGAAGCTGCTCCACGTCCACTCGGGCGTGGCTCAGACCGCGGGAGCGGGCTTGGCCTTGCCGGCGACCTTGATCAGGTCCGCAACGGTCTCAGACGGCGTCGCGCCAGTCTTCAGCCAGTAGTTGAGGCGCTCCTCGTTGAACTCCACCTTCGGCGGCTCCTGGTTCGGGTCGTACGCGCCCACGGCCTCGATGAACTTGCCGTCCCGGGGGTTACGGGAGTCGGTGGCGACCACGTGGTAGTACGGCTTCTTCTTGACGCCCGCGCGGGCAAGACGGAGGACAACGGCCATTGAATGCTCTCCAACGAACAGGAAACGTCTTAGGAAAGGGGTGGCGCTCTTAACGCTGCACCCGTTGGATTGTCAAGGAAGTTCGGGAACTTATGTCGTACTATCGGTCCCGGCTTGTGTCTCGCCGCGATTGGCGAGTTGCCCGCAGGCGCCGGCGATGTCCCGGCCCCGGTTCCTGCGGATGTAGGCGGCGACGTGGCCGTCCGCGAGGATGGCGCGGAATTCCTCCGCCCGCTCCTCGCCGGTGGTGTGGAACCCCAGGCCGGGATTCTCGTTGTAGGGGATCAGATTCACCTTCACCGGGATGCCCTTGAGCAGTTCGATGAGCCGGTGCGCGTCCTCGTCCGCGTCGTTGAAGCCCTTGATGAGGACGTACTCGAAGGTGATGCGGCGCCCCTGACGCAGCGGGAACTTCCGGCAGGCGTCCAGCAAGGCCGCGATGTTCCACTTGCGGTTGACGGGCATCGTCTTGCTGCGCTGCTCGTCTGTGCTGGCGTTGAGGGAGATGGCCAGCTTGACGTCCGTCTCCTTGCCGAAACGCTCAATCATCGGCACCAGCCCCACGGTGGAGACGGTGATGTGCCGGTGGCTGAAGTTCGGCCCGTCCTCGGACTGGAGGATGGAGAGCGCCGTCTTCAGGTTCTCGAAGTTGTGGAGAGGCTCCCCCATCCCCATGAACACCAGGTTGGAGAGCGGGCGGAGCGTCTCGTGCCCCTCGTTCTTGCGAACCTCGCGGTTCACCGCGTGGACCTGGGCCACAATCTCGCTGGGGGTCAGGTTGCGCTTGAGCCCCATGGTGCCCGTCATGCAGAAGCCGCAGGCCATGGCGCAGCCCACCTGCGTGGACACGCACAACGTCCTGCGGTCCTCGGTGGGCATGTAGACGGATTCGATGTAGCGCCCGTCCCGCGTCTTCCACCGGTACTTGATGGTGCCGTCGGTGCTGCGCAGCTCGCAGTCCTTCACCAGGGGGACGATCTCCGCGCGCGCCCTGAGCTTCTCACGCAGGACCTTGGAGAGGTCCGTCATCTCGTCGAACGAGGTGGCGCCTCGCTGGTGCAGCCAGCGGTAGATCTGCGGGGCACGGAAGGCGCGCTCACCCAGTTCCTCGGTGACGAAGCGCGACAGCGCCTCCAACGACAGGCTGGCCACGTCCACCAGCTTGGCGGGCGCGGGAGCCGGCAATGGCTCGGTGACTGGCAGGGAGGTGGCGGAGGTCTCTGACATCGTCGTTGCGCTTAACGGTGGGCCCAGGGGCGTCCCTTCCCACACCTGGGCACGGCAAGTCAAAGGAGCCCATGCTCCCCTGCCCGCCTCGTGGACACTACCCGGTAGTGTCTCCTGGAAGAACAGCGGCCCGGGCCCGCGCCTTCTGAGAGCACGGACACCGGGCCTGGAACGGCGGCCCCATAGGCGGCCGGCCGGCTACTTCTGGTACGGGTAGGAGTGGATCTCCGTCTCCCGGAAGAAGTACGCGATCTCGATCTTCGCGTTCTCCAGGCTGTCGGAGCCGTGCACCGTGTTCTTGTCGATGCTGGTGGCGAAGTCCTTGCGGATGGTGCCCTCGGCCGCCTGCGCGGGGTTGGTGGCGCCCATGATGTCCCGGTTGGCCAGGACCGCGTTCTCACCTTCCAGCACCATCAGGACCACCGGGCCGGAGATCATGAACTGCACCAGGTCCTTGAAGAAGGGCCGGGCCTTGTGGACCGCGTAGAAGCCCTCGGCCTGCGCCTGGGACAGGTGCTGCAGGCGGATGGCGACCGGCTTCAGCCCCTTCTCCTCGAAGCGGCTGATGATCTTCCCGATGACGCCCTTCTCCAGGCCGTCCGGCTTGATGATGGACAGCGTACGCTCGATAGCCATGTGACTGGCTCCTTCTCGTGTTTCCGTTGGGGTTTAGCGCTTCTTCGGAGCGCCCCGCTTGAGGGCCTCCTGAAGGGTGGTGCCCAGCTCGGCGGGGCTGGCGGCCATCAGGATGCCCGCGGCCTCCATGGCCTTGATCTTCTCGGTCGCCGTGCCCTTGCCGCCGGAGATGATGGCGCCGGCGTGGCCCATGCGCTTGCCCGGGGGCGCGGACTGGCCCGCGATGAACCCGGCGATGGGCTTGGTGAACTCGCGCGCCACGTACTCGGCGCCGCGCTCCTCGGCGTCACCGCCGATTTCGCCAATCATGATGACGGCGTCGGTGTCCGGGTCCGCGTTGAAGAGCTTCAGCACGTCCACGAAGTCCGTGCCGTTGACCGGGTCACCGCCGATGCCCACGGCGGTGGACTGGCCCAGGCCCAGCTGGGTGAGCTGGTGCACGGCCTCGTAGGTCAGCGTGCCGGAGCGGGACACCACGCCGATGCGGCCCGGCTTGTGGATGTGGCCCGGCATGATGCCGATCTTGCACAGCGCGCCCGGGGTGATGACGCCCGGACAGTTGGGGCCGACCAGCCGGATGCCCGGCTTGCCCTGCAGGTAGCGCTTGGCGCGCACCATGTCGTTGACCGGGATGCCCTCGGTGATGACGATGATGAGGGCCACGCCCGCGTCCGCAGCCTCCATGATGGAGTCAGCGGCGAAGGGGGGCGGCACGAAGACCACGGACGTGTTCGCGCCCGTCTCCTTCACCGCCTCGGCCACCGTGTTGAACACGGGGACCTTGCCTTCGAACGTGGTGCCGCCCTTGCCCGGAGTCACGCCGGCAACGAGCTTCGTGCCGTACTCGAGCATCTGCTTCGCGTGGAACGAGCCCGCCGAGCCGGTGATGCCCTGGCAGAGGACCTTCGTGTTTTCGTTGACGAGGATGGCCATGGCGTTCTTTCAGGAAAGAGTGCGCGGGATTACTTCACCGCAGCGACGGCCTTCTCCGCCGCCTGACGCAGGTTGTCCGCCGGGGTGATGGCGAGGCCGGAGTTGCTCAGCAGCTCCTTGCCCTTCTCAACGTTGGTGCCTTCCAGCCGCACCACGAGCGGAACCTTGAGCTGGACCTCCTTCGCCGCGGCGATGATGCCCTCGGCGATGACGTCGCACTTCATGATGCCGCCAAAGATGTTGACCAGCACCGCCTTCACGGCCGGGTCCGCCAGGATGAGCTTGAAGGCCGCGGTGACCTTCTCCTTGTTGGCGCCGCCGCCCACGTCCAGGAAGTTGGCCGGACTGCCGCCCACCAGCTTGATGGTGTCCATGGTGGCCATCGCCAGGCCGGCGCCGTTCACCATGCAGCCGATGTTGCCATCCAGCGCGATGTAGGCCAGATCCCACTCCTTGGCCTGGATCTCACGGGGCTCCTCTTCGGCCAGGTCGCGGTACTCCAGCAGGTCCTTGTGCCGGTAGAGCGCGTTCTCGTCGAAGGTCACCTTCGCGTCGAGCGCCACCACGCCGCCATCCTTCAGGATGACCAGCGGGTTGATCTCCACGAGCGAGGCGTCCGTGTCCATGAACATCCGGTACAGCGCCGAGCAGAATTGGGTGAACTTGTTCACCGTGGGGCCCGTCAGGCCCAGCCCGAAGGCCAGCTTGCGGCCCTGGAAGTCCTGGAAGCCCACGGCCGGGTCCACCGACTCGCGGAGGATCTTCTCCGGGTGCTTCTCCGCCACCTCTTCAATCTCCACGCCGCCCTCGCGGGAGGCCATGAAGGTGATGCGGCTGGTGGCGCGGTCCAGCGTCACGCCCAGGTACAGCTCCTGGCCAATGGCGAGACCTTCTTCGATGTAGACCTTGTGGACCGTCTGGCCTTCCGGCCCGGTCTGGATGGTCTTGAGCTTCATGCCAAGCATCTGCTTGGCCAGCTCCTTGGCTTCCGCGGGGCTCTTGGCCAGCTTCACGCCGCCGCCCTTGCCACGGCCACCTGCGTGGATCTGGGCCTTCACGACGACCACAGAAGTGCCGAGCTCCTTCGCGGCGGCCTCCGCGTCGTTGGCGGAAACGGCGAGGATGCCCTTCGGCGTGGGCACGCCGTACTTCCGGAAGATTTCCTTGCCCTGGTACTCGTGGATCTTCATCGAGGCTCCGGTGGAGACGAGGGAGACAGCCTGAACAGAGGCGTCAGCGCCGGGCCCTCATTGCGCAGAAAAGGACGGAGTGCAAGACCGTTTGACCCCGGTACACCTGCATCGTCCGACAGGGTGCACGGCAGATAATCAGGGATGTCCGCGAAGATGAGCCTGCCTTCACCGCAGGGTTTTCCACGGACACCCAAACAGCGGCGGCCCCGCCCGGCGTCTCGAATGGACGCCGGCCCGGGGCCGCTTGAAGCCAGAGAACGCCGGGAAGTCGCTGGCGAGCGCCCTACCCCGGACCGCTGCCGTGGCCCTTGGGGGCCTCGTCCTGGAAGAAGATGTCCTTGATGGTGAGCTTGGTCACCTCGCGGTTCATCACCGCGATGGACGTGACGAGCGGAATCTCCTTCGGGCAGACCTTCACGCAGTTCTGCGCCTTGCCGCAGTCCTGGATGCCGCCGGGCCCCATGAGCGAGCGCACGCGCTCCTCGGAGTTCATCTTGCCCGTGGGGTTCATGTTGAACAGGCGGGCCTGGCTGATGGCCGCCGCGCCCACGAAGTCGTTCTCCTGCGTCACCTGGGGGCACGCCTCCAGGCAGCTGCCGCAGGTGATGCACGTGGACAGCACGTACATCACCGACTGGTCCACGGGCGCCTGGCGCGGCCCCGGCCCCAGGTTGTGCGTGCCGTCGATGGGCACCCAGCCCTTGATGCGCTTGAGCGCGTCGAACATGCGGTCGCGGTTCACCGTGAGGTCACGCACCACGGGGAACTTGCTCATGGGCTCCAGCGTGATCGGCTGCTCCAGCTTGTCGATCAGCGCCGAGCAGGCCATGCGCACGCGGCCGTTGATGTTCATGGCGCAGCTGCCACAGACCTCTTCCAGACATGCGGCGTCCCAGATCACCGGGGCCACGCGCTTGCCCTCCACGGTGACGGGGTTGCGCTGGATCTCCATCAGGCACGAGATGACGTTGGCGCCCTTCGCATAGGGAACCTTGAACTCATCGAAGTGGCCTGGCTTCGCGGGATCATCCTGCCGCCAGATGCGGAAGGTGATGGTCTTGGTGGTGACAGCGGATGCTTGTGCAGTGTCCATGTGGCTCGACCCTTCACTTCCAAATCGGTTGAGTGGTTCCCGTCTCAGGCGTACCAGCGCGGCTCGGGGTCCAGCACGGGCGTAGGGATGTCCTCGTAGTGGATCTTCGGGCCGGCCTCGCTGTACGTCGCGACGGTCGTCTTCGCCCACTTCTCGTGGCGCGCACGCCACAGGCTCATCCACTCCGGGTCCTGCGTCGGGTCCTTCGTCTTCGGTTCGGGCAGCGAGAAGTCCGGCTTGTAGTGGGCGCCGCGGCTCTCGTCGCGGAGCAGCGCGCTGGTCGCGATGACCTCGCCCAGCTCGAACATGTTCCACAGCTGGTTGGTGTACGACAGCGCGCGGTTGGCCACATTGCCCGTGTCCAGCACGTTGACGTTCTTCCAGCGCTCCTTGAGCTCGCGGATCTTCTCGATCGTCTTCTTCAGACGGTCGTTGTAGCGCACGACGGTGCAGTTCTCCGTCATGGTGTCGCCCAGCTCCTTGGCGAGCCCGTACGGGTTCTCCGTGCCACTCATCTTGAGCATGGTGGCGAAGCGGTCCTGCCAGTACTGCCGGGCGGCCTGGAAGTGCTTCTCCGGCATCGCCGCGGCGCTGGTGCCCTGGCTCTTGGCGAAGGAGACCATGGCCGGGCCGCCGATCATGCCGGAGTAGATGCACGACAGCAGCGAGTTGGCGCCCAGGCGGTTCGCGCCGTGGAAGGCGTAGTCCGCCTCGCCCGCGGCGTAGAGGCCGGGGATGGTGGTGGACTGGTTCTTCGGGCTGCCCTCGGCCGGCGTCTGCGTCTTCGGGTCGGCCTCGAAGTTCACGTACAGGCCGCCCATGGAGTAGTGCATGCCCGGGAAGATGACCATGGGCACCTTGCGCGGGTCGTCACCGACGAACTTCTCGTAGATCTCCATGACGCCCTTGATCTTGGCGTCCAGCACCGGCGCGGGGATGTGCGTGACGTCCAGGTACACGCCGTCCCGGCCGTTGATGCCCATGCCCAGCTCGCGGCAGACCATGAAGATCTCGCGGGTGGCCACGTCGCGCGGCACCAGGTTCTTGTACTTGGGGTACTTCTCTTCCAGGAAGTACCAGCGCTCCGCCTCCGGGATCTGCTGAGGCGCCCGCGTGTCGCCCTTCTTGCGGGGCACCCAGACGCGGCCGCCCTCGCCACGCACCGACTCGCTCATCAGGCGGAGCTTGTCCTCGCCCGGAATCGACGTCGGGTGCACCTGGATGAACTCACCGTTGGCGTAGTGCGCGCCCTCCATGTAGGCGCGGCCCGCGGCGGTGCCGGTGTTGATGATGGAGTTGGTGGAGCGTCCGAAGACGATGCCCGGACCACCCGTGGCCAGGCAGACGGCCTCGGCCGGGAAGGTGCGGATCTCCATGGTGCGCAGGTCGACGGCCACGCTGCCGATGCAGCGCCCGCTGTCGTCCTTCACCGTGCCGAGCCACTCCCAGTACTCGTACTTGGTGACCTTGCCCTCGGCCTCATAGCGGCGGACCTGCTCGTCCAGCGCGTAGAGCAGCTGCTGGCCGGTGGTGGCGCCGGCGAAGGCCGTGCGGTGGTGCAGCGTGCCGCCGAAGCGGCGGAAGTCCAACAGACCTTCCGGCGTGCGGTTGAACGTCACGCCCATGCGGTCCAACAGGTAGATGATGCCGGGCGCGGCATGACACATGCCCTTCACCGAAACCTGCTCCGCGAGGAAGTCGCCGCCGCGCAGCGTGTCCTTCACGTGGATATCCGGGTGGTCGCCTTCGCCCTTGGTGTTCACCGCGCCGTTGATGCCGCCCTGGGCACAAACGGAGTGGGAACGCTTCACCGGGACGAGCGAGAGCACATCCACCTGGTGGCCCGCCTCCGCGAGCTTGATCGTCGTCATCAGCCCGGCGAGGCCGCCGCCCACCACCGTGAACCGCGCTGCTGGTGCCATCATCGTCTCCTTGACTGCCGGACGTCGGACACTGCTCGGTTGAGCCGGCCCGCCAGGTGGCGCGCCAGGGCCCGGACGTCCCGTGCGAGTTCTACAGGCTAGTTAACTTGGTGAAAACGCGCTGCAACGATGGCGTCCGGGGCAATTAGCCCGCGTCATCCACAGCATCAGGCACAGGGCCCGCCAGGTTTCCCCAGCGGGCCGCACGTGACTGTCCAGCGACTACAGCTTGACGGAGTCGACCGTCTTCTTCACCGACTGGAAGGACTTCTCCAGCTCGGCCTTCTCACCATCGTTCAGCTCGACGGTGTGGATCTTCTCCACGCCGCCCGCGCCGATCTGCACGGGGACGCCGAAGAAGTAGCCGTTGATGCCGTACTGGCCCTCCAGGAGGGCGGCGGCCGGCAGCACGCGCTTGCGGTCCTGCAGGAAGCTCTCCGCCATGGCGATGGCGGACGCCGCGGGGCCGAAGTAGGCGCTGCCCGTCTTGTACAGACCGACCAGCTCCGCGCCGCCCTCACGGGTGCGCTTGATGATGGCGTCCAGCTTGTCCTTGGCGATCAGCTCCGTCAGGGGCACGCCGCCCACCGTGCTGTGGCGGACGAGCGGGACCATGTCGTCGCCGTGGCCGCCCAGCACCAGGGCCTCCACGTCGCGGATGGAGCAGCCCAGCGCCTCGGCGACGAAGCACTTGAAGCGGCTGGTGTCCAGCACGCCCGCCATGCCCGCGACCATGTGCTTGGGCAGACCGGCGATCTTGTGGAGCGCGAACACCATCGCGTCCAGCGGGTTGGCCACGTTGATGACGAAGGCGTTGGGGGCGTGCTGCTTGATGTTGCCCGCCACGTCCGTCATGATCTTCAGGTTGATCTCGAGCAGGTCCTCGCGGGACATGCCCGGCTTGCGGGGCATGCCGGCCGTGATGATGATCACGTCCGAGCCAGCCACGTCCTTCCAGTCCGTGGTGCCCTTCACGCGGCAGTCGTAACCGTCGACCGCGGCCAGCTGGTTGATGTCCAGCGCCTTGCCCTTGACCAGACCCTCGGCCGCCGGGATGTCGTACAGCACCACGTCACCGAGCGACTTCTGCACGGCGAGCAGCGCCAGGTTGCCGCCGATCTGACCGCCGCCGATGAGGCCGATCTTCTTCTTGCCATTCTGAGCCATGGATTCGCCTCTTCCAGATCCCCGACCGGGGACTACATGTTCTTGATGATGGCCTGCCCGAACTCGGAGCACTTGACCTCGGAGACGCCGCTCTGCCCTTCCTGCTTCATCAGGCGGGCGAAGTCGTAGGTCACCGTCTTGCTGGCGATGGCGCGGTCCATGCCCTGGATCATCAGGTCGGCCGCCTCGTACCAGCCCAGGTGCCGGAACATCATCTCACCGGAGAGGATGACCGAGCCCGGGTTCACCTTGTCCTGGTCGGCGTACTTGGGCGCCGTGCCGTGCGTGGCCTCGAACACCGCGTGGCCCGTGACGTAGTTGATGTTGCCGCCCGGCGCGATGCCGATGCCGCCCACCTGCGCCGCCAGCGCGTCCGACAGGTAGTCACCGTTGAGGTTCAGCGTGGCGATGACGTCGAACTCATCCGGACGGGTGAGGACCTGCTGCAGGGTGATGTCCGCGATGGAGTCCTTGATCAGGATCTTCCCGGCGGCCAGCGCGGCCTTCTGCTCCGCGTTGGCGGCGTCCTCGCCCTTGGCGGCCTTGGTGGCCTCCCACTGGTCCCAGGTGTAGACCTTGTCACCGAACTCCCGGGCGGCCAGCTCGTAGCCCCACTTGCGGAAGGCGCCCTCGGTGAACTTCATGATGTTGCCCTTGTGGACCAGCGTGACGCTCTTGCGCTTGTGGTCCACGGCGTACTGGATGGCGGCGCGGATCAGCCGGTCGCTGCCCTCGTGGGACACCGGCTTGATGCCCAGGCCCACGTCGGACGGGAAGCGGATCTTCCCGAACTCCTTCGGGAACTCCTGCTTCAGCAGGCCCAGGAACTTCTCCGCGGCGGCCGTGCCGGCCTCGAACTCGATGCCCGCGTAGATGTCTTCCGTGTTCTCACGGAAGATGGTCATGTCGACCTTGTCCGGCATCTTCACCGGGCTGGGCACGCCCTTGAAGTAGCGCACGGGGCGCAGGCAGACGTACAGGTCCAGCATCTGCCGCAGGGCCACGTTCAGCGACCGGATGCCGCCGCCCACCGGCGTCGTCAGGGGGCCCTTGATGCCCACCAGATAGGTGCGGAACGCCTCGACCGTCTCCTCGGGCAGCCAGTTGTTGACCGCCTTGAAGGACTTCTCGCCGGCCAGGACTTCGTACCAGGCGATCTTCTTCTTGCCCTTGTAGGCCTTCTCCACCGCGGCGTCGAACACCGCCTGGGACGCACGCCAGATGTCGCGGCCGGTGCCATCGCCCTCGATGAAGGGGATGATCGGGTTGTCCGGGACGGACAGCTTGCCGCTCTGCAGGGAGATCTTTTCTCCGGATGACGGGGGCGCCATGGATGTGCTCCTGAGAAGGTGTGACCGTGTAAGAATCGGCGCGGGATAGTCGAGAACCCGCCCCGCGACGTCAAGGAGTTTGGCCACGGGCTCACGCGGAACGACTTATCGGAGCCAATGGCCGGGCGCGGAAGAACGGCCGGCCGCCGCGCGAGCGCGAAACGACACGGCCGGCATCCCCGGCGACTCAACGAAAAAGGAGGGCCAGGCACTGGCGGCCCGCCCTCCTCTTCCTCTT
Organism: Myxococcus sp. CA005; assembly: GCF_006518205.1. Taxonomy (NCBI): domain Bacteria; kingdom Pseudomonadati; phylum Myxococcota; class Myxococcia; order Myxococcales; family Myxococcaceae; genus Myxococcus; species Myxococcus sp. CA005. Next base: position 14,180 of record NZ_SRLV01000021.1, read on the forward strand.
CAAGTCGTGGCTCAGCGGCGGGCATGGCGGCCCGCCCGGACTACCAGCTGGACATCCCCGGTGCGGGCAACTCCACCGTCACGGTGATGCCGGCGGCCGCGCTGCTGGCCACCTCCAAGGTGCCACCCATGGACTCCGTCAGCTCCCGGGCCCGGGCCAGCTTGCGGTGCAGCGGCCCCACCAACATCGGAGACAGGAAGACCGCCTGGAGCTCCCGCGAGGACAGCGACGCCCCCGCGACCTGGACCTGGAAGCGGGGCGGCAGGTCCCCGAAGTCGTCAGCGGAATCCACCATCACACGAACGCCCTGCCCGTTCGATGCATCCGCCGCGTGCGCCAGCAACAGCAGCAGCACCTGCTGCAGCCGCCGGTGACTAACATTAGCGGGGACCGGATCCTCTGGAAGCTCCAGGGAAACCCGCACTCCTCGCAAGCGGCGCGTGACTGAGAGGAGCTCCACCGCGCCGCCAACGACCTCCGCGACATCCACTCGGAGTACGTCTGGCGAGTCCACCGGCACCAGGCCCACGGCGCGGCCGTGAACAGGCGCCTGGAGTTGCTCCAAAGCCTGCGTTCCTCCCACAGCGCTCATGACAGCACTCATCCCTCACACCTCCCGCTCGCTGGACTGAGGGAACTCTAACGAGCGGGTCTGACGAACGCCATTTCACTAAGAGAAAGTACGCACAGCCTGCCAGACTTATGACATTACAGCCGCGCAGCATCTTGGCCGTATGAGTGTGCCGTCGCGGCGAATCGCTTCGTAAGACTTGGAAGTGGGCTGCTGTCACCTACGACCCACGGACGTCCATTCCGCCAGCCAGAAAACAGCCTGACTGCACAAATCCGATTTGACTGTTCCTCGGAAATCCGTATGATACGGACCTATAGCGATTCGCCGCCTAACGCAGCACCGCTGGAGCAGGGAGGAACAACCGTGCTTGCAATTTCGACGACTGCATCAGGGGTTCCTCAGCACCGGAGAAGGGGGCGCCTGATTATGGAAGGGGGAAACCCGCTCTCCGACCGTCGGTCGGTCGAGTTCCGCAGCCGTGACGCGCTGTTCAACGTGATTCCGCTGCCGCCCGCCGAGGCCGCGCTGGATGATTCGGGCTACTCCCTGCACGGGACGGGCGCGGATGCCATCACCTGCTCCGTGGGCACGTTGGATGGCGCCATTGGCGTGGTGACGCGGCTGAGCCCCACCGTGGTGTGGGTGATGCCCAAGGGTGAGGTGGACACCTCCGACGCGCGCGCCCTGCCCGTCTATCTGTCCGGCTGCGGCGTGACGCTGGGTCCCATCCGGGGCGCCTTCATCCGCACGGACGCAGAGACGGCCGGGACCCCGGTGGGGCTGCAGTTGGCGAACGTCTCCCTTGAGCAGGGCCGTCAAATCCTGACGCTGCTGGCGGACGCGCTGAAGCGTGGCGTCGCGGAGCCGGCCGCGTCTGCCCTTCCGGTACAGGACACCATCGACGAGGCCGAGCGCATCCGCGCCATCCTCCTGGCCATCAGCACCGCGGGCAACAAGGGTGTGCTGCGCCGCATGGGCCGCACCGTCCGCCTGGTGTTGGAGCGCTACAACGCGGAGACGGAGCAACTGGAGTGGCACGCCGAGGACCCGGTGACCGACTGGGGCGAGGCGCCCTACGACATCGACGTCATCGGCCACAACAGCGCGTACCGCATGCGCCTGGAGGCGGGAACGCCGGGCGGCCAGCGCTTCACGTCGCCGCTGCCCGACGTCCTCTTCCGCATCCGTCACCGCTGGCACCGCCGCTCGCCCGCGCCCGAGGGCGTGCGCGTCACCTTCCACCACCCGCTGTGGCGCGAGCAGGGGGAGATGGAGCGCGCGGTGTTGGACCTGTCCTTCTCCGGCATGTGCATCCGCTGCCGCCCGGAGGACCTGCTGTTCCCGGGCCTGCTGCCGCCCCTGCTCGAGCTCCACACGCCGGACGGCCAGTCCATCAGCCTGCGCGGTGAAATCCGCTACGTCACCAGCGCGCGCGCTGACGGCACCGTGCTGTGTGGCCTGAGCGTGTCGCCCTACTCTTCCGACGAGGCGCGCTGGGTGCGCTTCGTCTCCCAGACGACCAATCCCAACACTTGCACCAGTGATGTGCAGGAAGAGGGGCTCTGGGATGTCTTCACGCTGTCTGGCTTCTTCAGCCTGGCGAACAAGTCCTCTCAGGAATTCGACGCGCTGAAGCAAGCCTTCAGCCACATGGCCAAGCGCGCCGCGGAAGTTCCGCAGCTCTTCTGCCAGGCCGTCTGGCCGTCCGAGCGCGGCCCCGAGGCGACGCTGTCCATCATGAAGTCGTACCGGCACACCTGGATGGGACACCAGGTGGCGAAGCGCCCGGGCAAGCCCGCCCTCAAGGGACTGGAGCCGGGCCGCATCATGCACGACCTGTACGTGCGTTGCTTCGAGCACCCGCAGAGCGACGCCGACTTCCGCTGGGCCGTGGCCTACGTGGAAGGCCTCAACCCCTGGATCGCGCGCGCGCACGTCCGCTACGGCGAGCGGCACATGGCGGCGAACCCGGAGCTGGCCTTCACGCGCAAGGTCCACATGATGGACGTCTACACGCACGAGCAGACGGGCCGGCTGCACGAGGGCATCACCATCAGCCCCGCCACCTCCGCCGAGCTGACGCTGCTGACGGACCACATCGCCCATTCGCGTCCGTCCTGCTACGTGGAGGCGCTCGACTTCACGCGCGACCGCATCGACATGCGCGCGGTGCAGGGGCAGTGGAACACCTTTGGCCTGGAGCGCGAGCGCGAAATCCTCATCGCGCGCCGCAATGGCGTGGCCGTGGGCGCCGCCGTCCTGGAGCTGGGCCAGCAGGGCACCAATCTCTACAGCCTGCTCGACATGGCACGGCTGTTCCCCCTGAGCGACGCGGGGCCGTCCACCTACGTCGCCCTGGTGGATGCGGCACGCCGTTGGTACGCCGCCCGCCACCGCCGTTCGTTCCACTATCTCTGTGAGGACGACGGTGGGCAGTACGTACAGGACGCCGGGATTCACGCAGGTCCGGACCCGTACATGTGGATCATCTCCGCGAAGCTGATCCCCGACTATCTCGAACACATCAGTGAAGTCTCCATCGGGCGCCGAAGCGCTCCCAACACTCGCCAGGGGTAATGAACATGAGCAAGCAACTCGTGGAGGAGCTGTACACGCCGAACCTGACTGCCACCCGTGAGCGCATCAAGACGGACCCCCGGCTGAAGGTGCTGCTGGATGACAAGGCGGACCCCGCGCTCTTCGAGGCATTCCTCATCACCTGGAACTCGCTGGGCGTCTACATGACGGAGCCGGTGGACGGGTGGATTCGCCGCGCCGGTGAGGCCACCGTAAAGGCGGGCCTGGACGACGTGGGCCAGAAGCTCATCGCCCACGCCAAGCACGAGGCCGGCCACCACCTGATGATGGTCGAGGACACCAAGCACCTGGTGGCCCGGTGGAACGAGCGCCGCAGCCCCAAGCTGAACGCCGAGGAGCTCATCGCCCAGCCGCCCACGGAGGCGATGAAGGAGTACCGGGAGATTCACGAGAACACCATCACCGGTGAGATGCCCGCCGCGCAGGTGGCCATCGAGTACGAAATCGAGGGCCTGTCGACGGTGCTCGGCCCCGTGATTCTCGAGCAGGCCAAGCGCGTCTGTGGCGAGGAAATCCTCCAGGGCATGTCCTTCCTCAAGGAGCACACGGAGATTGACGTGGGTCACACCGCGCTCAACGAGGTGATGCTCAACAAGCTCCTGTCGCAGGTGCCGGACAAGGCGCCCATCATCGCCAAGACGGGTGCCAGCGCGCTCGACATCTACCTGCGCTTCATGGGCGACTGCGTGGAGCGCGCCGGGAAGCTGGTCCAGTCCGCCGCCGCGGCCTGAGCCTCCCCGCAGCCCCACTTCGCGGTCGTAGGGCGCCCCGGCCCGGGCGCCTGTTGTTTTTCCGTTCCCCCGCGTTTCAGCCCGCCCGCCGGACCTCCGCGCCACTCGGACGCGAGTGAGGGCGGACGCGGCCCTTGAGCGAGCCCAGGAGGTGGCCCCGCTTGCCACCCCCTGCGATGCCGAACACGTAGCGGTCCGGCCGGAGCACCACGAGGTCGGCCGCGTACTGCACGAACCAGGCGCCCAGCCGGCCGTCCAGGTCCACCAGCGTGTCCGGCCCGCCACTTCCCGCGCGGTCCGCCGCGGCCACCTGCCACCAGCGTGCTCCGAGTTCGTCCGCCAGGGCCCGTGCCTCGCGCTGGGCCTCCTGGGAAGCACCTGGACGCGTCAGCACCACGAAGCCCTCGCCCAGGCAGTCATCCAGCAGCGCCGTCTCCCCGTCGGGCCGCTCCACGCGCGGCTGCGGGAAGTAGGAGCCTTCCGGCACGTCCCCCTTCTCGCGTTGGGCGCCGAGCATGAAGCCCCGGCGCAGCGGCATCTGCGGCTTCACCTTGTAGTCGCGGATGAAGTCGCCCGTCACCGGCAGCCGGTACATCACCTGGATGAGCGCGTTGCGGACGCGAGCCATCACCCGCCCGCCCGACATCATCACCCGGCCCATGGCGTCCGAGCCGCGAATCACCTCCGACACGTGGCCACGCCGCTCTTCCTCGTAGGTGTCGAGCAGCGACGCATCCGCCGCGCCCGCGAGCACCAGCCCGAGCTTCCAGGTCAGGTTCGCCGCGTCCCGGAGGCCCGCGCAGAGCCCCTGCCCCAGGAAGGGCGGCATCAGGTGCGCCGCGTCGCCCAGGAGGAACACGCGGCCCACCCGCCACTGCTCGGACATGCGGCTGTGGTACGAGAAGATCTTGACGGAGTCGAGCTCCACCGAATCCGGGTCCAGGTAGTAGCCGATCAGCCGCCGCACGTTCTCGAGCGAGCGCGCCGCCTTCAGGTCCGCATCTGGCTCCAGGATGATGTCGAAGCGAATCTCGTTCGGCGCGGTGCGCGCGATGAACCCCCGGCGCACGGGGCCGCACAGGTAGCTGGTGAATTCGGGCTCGGGTGAGCGCGTCTTCACGGTGATGGCCAGCGAGTGCTCCAGCGCCGTCGTCCCCACGAGCTTCAGACCCAGCCGCCGGCGGATGGAGCTGTGCGAGCCGTCGCACGCGAGCAGGAAGCGCGCGCGCACGTTGACGGCACGCTCCCCCGCGACCTCCTTCACGCGGGCGGTGACGCCGTCTTCGTCCTGGACGAAGGACTCCACCTCGTGGCCCAGCCACAGGTCCACGTGCGGGAAGCGCTTCAGTCCCTGACGAAGCACCGCCTCCATGCGCGGCTGCTGGAAGAAGGCCGCGGGCACGTAGCCGAACGGCCGGTCCAACCGGGTGAAGTCCACCTCCGCCAGCGAGCGCAGCGAGTCATTCAGGTACTGCAGCCGCTTGCACGGATAGAAGCCCGCGCCCAGGTCGCCCACCAGCCCCGCGGACTGGAAGATGCGCTGGCCCTCGTCATCCACGCTGATGGCGCGGGACTGGCCATGAGGCGTGACTTCACGCTCCACCACCAGCGTCCGAATCCCCTGCTGTCCCAGGAGATTCGCCGCCATCGCTCCCACCGGACCACTGCCCACGATGATGACATCAACGGACTCCGGAGCCATCTCTCCCTCCCGTTGCGAGTACGTGTGCTGAGCTGCCTTTGAGTCATTTCGATATCAAAATCAGCCACGACCTGGAATGTCCTGTTTTCACTCGGAAGCCGGCGTCATTCCTCACCCTCCCCCCGCGTTGTCTCTTCAACTCTTCAACGTCGGCTGTGGAATTCCTTGCATGTTTGAGTTTTGACCTTGGGAGTGAAAGGTTGCAGCCGTATCAGCAATCACGACGGGGGCACGGCGAGGACGACGCAAGAATGTCCACGTGTCCCAGGTCCGCGCAGGAAATGCAGGCCCCTCCTCGGAGGGCAGGCGGCCGCGCGGGAACACGACATCCCGGAGTGGCTTTTGAAAGATGGCGACCACGTCCGCGGGTTGAGACGGCGACCCTTGTCGGGAAATCGCCACTGACCGCCAGCTTCAACGCGTGGCGTCGTGATTTTCGCGACTTGAAGAGGTCGGATGTGCCCGAACACTGCGGCGCGAAGGAGCACGCACATGGAATGGCTTGAGTTCTCCCGTTGGTCCCCGGAGGTCGAAAAGCAGCTGGCGATGCAGGCGGCCCGACTGGGCACCTTCGAGCACCGGGGCCCGCAGGCCTCCCGTCGGTCCGGGGCTGCCACCACCGTGTCGGCCACCTGCCGGCTGAGCACCGTCCTGCGGCAGTTCCCGCGGACCAATCCCTGGGGCCACCCGATCTCGGAGTGCTGAGACAGGGCGCCCGCCCCACCCCCGTGGGTCAGCGGAGGGCGTGCCGTCTCAGGACGGTGCGCTCGACCTTCCCCATGGCGTTGCGAGGCAGCGCGTCCACCCACACGAAACGCGCGGGCGTCTTGAAGCCCGCCAGGGACTGACGGCACCACGCCGCCAGTTCCTCATCCCCGGGGTGCGGTTGCCCCTGGCGCGGCGCGACGAAGGCCACGGGCCGTTCGCCCCAGCGGTCGTCCGGGAAGCCCACCACGGAGGCTTCCTGCACCGCGGGGTGGTTGACGAGCACCGCTTCCACCTCCGCCGGGTAGATGTTCTCCCCACCTCGGACGATGAGGTCCGTGCGGCGTGACAGCACGGTGAGCCGCCCCCCACCATCCAGCACACCGACGTCCTTCGTGCGCAGCCAGCCGTCGCGAACCGCCTCCTGGGTGGCCTCCGGACGCTGCCAGTACCCGGCCATCACCGTGGGCGCGCGCACCTCGATGTCGCCCTCCGCCCCAGCACCGAGGACTTCGCCCCCTGCGCCGACGATGCGCACCTCGACACCCAGCAACGGGACACCAGCGGTGCGGCCGTCCGCAGTGTCCGGGCGCTCAGTCGTGACTTGTGAGCAGGCCTCCGTCAGGCCGTACGTCTGAAGGGCTCGCAGGCCCGCGGCCCTCGCTCGTGCGAGGAGGGGCACGGGCACCGGACCTCCGCCTATCAGCGCCCATGCAAAGGAGTCCGGCATGCGCCGGTCACCTCGGGCCTCCAGCACTCGCTCCAGCGTCGTAGCCACGAGGCTCGCGTGGGACACGCCCTCCCCGTCGATGGCCCGGTTGGCCGCATCGGCGTCGAAGCGTTCGTGCAGGACGAGGCAGCCTCCCTCGTAGGCAGTGCGAGTGAGCATGGCGATGCCCCCCACGTGGAAAAGCGGCAATGTGCCCAGCCAACGCGGGGCTGGATGCGCCCCCAGGTTGCCCGCCGACGCTCGTGAAGACGCCCGGAAGTTGCCTTCGGTGAGGACCGCGCCCTTGGGCCGGCCCGTGGTCCCGCTGGTGAAGAGCACAACCCGGGGCGACGATGCCTCCAGGGGCTGGCACGTGGAAGCCCCCGTGGAGACGGCCTCCGCGAAGGACTCGAGTGGCCGGGCTCCAGGGAGCCGCTCCGCCAGGGCCCCCAGCGCCAGCCTCAAACGGGGCTGGATGTCCTCCACCATGGGCGCCAGCTCCACGGACGTGAGGCGGGCATTGAGCGGCGCCAACACCGCGCCCAGCCGGCCCAGCGCCCAGAAGAGGCACACGGAGGCGACGTGGTTCGTCGCGAGCGACGCCACCCTGTCCGAAGCGCCGACGCCCTCCGCCTCGAGTGCGGCAACCCATCGGGAGACTTCCGCATCCAGCGCTTCATAGGACCAGGAGCGGCCCGCGAACGTCAGGGCCTCTGCCTGGGGGTGATGACGAGCGCCTACTCGAATGGGACACAGCAGGACCGACATTCCGTCACCTTGGGCTTCATCAACGGAGGCCAAGCCGGGGGCTCCCATGCGCCGAGCCGTCACACCAGGGACTGGGAGCTCAGTCCGAGCCCCGGGGTGCTCGACAGGCGAATGACGCCTTGCTGCGGATGGTACGGATGATCTTCCGGCTCCTTCGCCAGCAAGCGCCCAATAGCGAGCCCGGAGGCCAGCGCTCCGGATGGCAGTGCCGCCGCGAGGTGTGCCGCGCCAGCCCGCGCCACCACGCCATCAATGGAGCTGGTGACATAGGCCTGCATTCCGAGCCGCGCCGCGCGCATCGCGACCACGAGGCACGGCAACAGTCCGCCCAGCACCATGGGCTTCAGCACCACCGCGCCCACCGCCGGGCCACCGCCCAGCAACGGGTCCACCGTCAGCAGCGCCCGGAGCGCATCGGGAGAAGCCAGGGACTCGTCCGCCGCCACCGTGCAGGGGGCGCGGCGCTGAACGCGCCAGAGCGCCGCGAGGTCCTCCGGCGGCGTGGGCTGCTCCACCAACTCCAGGCCGTACCAACCCAGCCGGTCCAGGGCGCGCTTCGCGTCGGGCTCGGACCAGCCGCCGTTCGCATCCAGCCGAAGCTTCACGTCCGGCCCCACCGCATCGCGCACGGCCTTCACTCGCGCCTCGTCGGCGTCCAGCGGCCGGCCGGCGACTTTCAGCTTCAACGTGCCGAAGCCCTCGGCCACGGCCTGCCGGGCCTCTCCCGCCAGGGCCTCGGGGGTGTCGGCGCCCAGCAGCGCGTTCACCGCCACTTCCGTCCGCGCCTCCTCCGCCAGCAGCCAGCACAGCGGAACACCCTGGCGTTGCGCGAGCAGGTCCAGCAGCGCCAGCTCCAGCGCGTGTTCCGCGGCCGGCATGGCGCCCGCTGGCGTCACCTGACGTGCACGGATGCGCACGCCGTCGCCTCGCGCCACGGCAGGGGGGAACGGCGACAACGTGTCCTCGATGGCCCGGACCGAGTCGCCCAGGAACTGGCCCTTCAGCTCGGACAGCCAGGCGTTCAGCGTCACGCCACAGTCTTCGAGCGACTCGGTGCCGAACGCGGGCAGCGGCATCGCCTCGCCCAGACCTTCGCGCCCCTCCTCGTCGACGACGCGGACGAGGAAGCCTTCTCGCACCGCGTGCCCCCCTTGTGACGTCTTCAGGGGCTGGCGCAGCTCCAACCGGAGGGGAATGAGCGAAACCTGGGCAATCCGCATGGCCTCACATCATCGCAGGTAGAGGCCCAACGCGAACAGCACTCCAAACACGAGCTGGAGTCTGGCCGTGGACCCCAGCGCCGGATTCAGCGCGGCCCCCTCCTGCTTCAACACCTGCCGCAACGGGGGAACCGCCAGGGGCAGGCTCAGCAGGGACAGGAACACCCAGGGGCTGGCCAGCTTCAGCGCGTACATCGCGAAGGGCGTGGCGTACGACAGCACCAGGAGGAGGAGGTACTCCGCCTTCCCCACGCCCGTGCCGAAGCGGACCGCCAGGGTGCGCTTGCCAGCCTTCACGTCCGTCGTCACGTCGCGCAGGTTGTTGACGACGATGAGCATGGTGCCGCTGGCGCCCACGGGAACCGCCGCCCACCACGCCGCGGGGTCCACCGTCCCCGCCTGCACGTAGTAGGTCCCCGTCACCGCCACCAAGCCGAAAAAGATGAAGACGAACACGTCTCCCAGGCCATTGTAGCCCAGGGGAAAGGGGCCGCCCGTGTATGCGTAGCCGCACAGCAGCGACGTCAGGCCGATGGCGATGATGGGCCAGCCGCCCACCGCCACCAGGTACATGCCCACGGCCGTGGCCAGCGCAAAGCACACGCCCGCGCCCGCCAGCACAGTGCCCGGCGCGATGAGGCCACTCTGCGTCACGCGCTGAGGGCCCAGCCGTTCGTGCGTGTCGGCGCCCTTCTTGAAGTCGTAGTAGTCGTTGATGAAGTTGGTGCCAATCTGGATGAGCACCGCGCCCAGCAGCGCTGCCAACGCGGGCAGCAGGCGCCCCACGCCCGAGCCGAACGCGAGCCCCGTGCCCACCAACACCGGCACCAGCGCCGCCGTCAGCGTCTTGGGGCGCGCCGCCATCACCCAGTGCTTCACCCCGGGACGGGGCTTCACCGACAGCGGGCCCGGCGCCGGAACCGACGTGCTCACGACGCCACCCTTCCCTCGCGCACGGGCATGGGGCTGTCGAACTGCGGGGCCTCGTACCAGGGAGTCTGGAGGAACCCGAGGACTTCACGGACGTAGGCTTCCGGCGCTTCCAGGTGCGGCGCGTGGCCACAGTCTTCGAAGGCGTGGCGCCAGACCACCGGCAGCTCCGTGGCCATGCGGCGGGCAATCTGGGTGAACTTCGAATCCGAAGCGCCCGTCAGGAGCAGCGTGGGCAGCCGCTGGGCATGCAGCTCCGGCCAGAAATCCGGCTGGACACCCAGCCCCAGACACTCCAGCGCGCCCGCGAGCCCCTCCGCCGTGCAGGCGCGGCGCTGTGAGCGCAGCGCGTCCCTACGCTCCTGCGGAAGCTGGCGCAGGCCGTCGAACAGCGGCAATTGCTCCCAGCGGTCCACGAAGGCGTCCACGCCCCGCGAACGGATGAAGGCCGCCAGCTGTCCGTCCGCCTCACGCCGGGCCGCGCGCTCCTGGCGCCGATGCAGCCCTGGCGAACCGCTCTCCATGATGAGCCGGCCGAAGCGGTCCGGCGCGCGCACGGCCGCCGCCAGCGCCACGCGTGCCCCCTGCGAATAGCCCAGCAGGTCCACGGGCCCCTGCCCCAGCGAGTCCACCAGCGCGACGAGCGCGTCCACCGTCTCCACGAAGGCCTCACGCCCCCGCTGGTCCGGCAGCGGCGTGGCCCCATGACCGGGGAGGTCCACCGCCACCGCGCGCACGTCGCGGCCCAGGAGCGGACGCAGCCCGTCGAAGGCCCTGCGGCTGCCGGTGAAGCCGTGCAGCAACACGAGCGGACGGGAGCCCTCACCCCACGTCTCGTAAGCCAGCTTCACGCCCATGGTCCTTCTCCCAGTGAGGCCGCCATTCGAGCGAACAGCCGCCGGTGCTCATCCACATTCGCGTTGCGGTCCACGCGCACTTCCACCAGGTGGAGCCCGCCCTCCAGGCCCTCGCGCACGGCCGACCTGAGCGCGACGGGCGTCTCCGGCCGGTGGAGCCGGGCGCCGCCCAGCGCCGCCGCGTGGGACAGGTCCACACCGTGCGGCGTACCGAAGAGCGTCTCGAACGTGTCCCGCGGCGCGACCTGGGCGATGGGGAGGAACGAGAAGATGCCGCCCCCATCGTTGTTCACCGCCACCACCGTGAGCGGCACTCGCGTGCGCGACGCGGTGACGAAGGCTCCCACGTCATGCAGCAACGCCAGGTCCCCCGTGAGCAGCACCGCGGAGCGGCCCGCAGCGGCCGCCATGCCGAGCGCGCTGGAGACAATGCCGTCGATTCCGTTGGCCCCCCGATTGGCCAGCACCCGCAGCGGCACCGTGCCCGCCGGAGCGAAGGCATCCAGGTCGCGGATGGGCATGCTGCTGGATACGAAGAGCGGCGCGCCCGCGGGAAGCGCCGCCACCACCTCGCGAGCGATACGCGGCTCGGAGAGCACATCGGGCTGCTCCGCGAACGCGGCCTCCAGCGCCGTGCGCACCCGTTGCTCCGCGGCCAGGAAGCCTCGTGCCCACGCCCCCACGCCGCGCGCGAGTCCTCGCGTCAGGGCCTCACAGGCCGCCACCGCCGAGCCCTCCACCACCGTGGACGCACGGTGCGCCGGGTCGAACAACCCGCCGCCGTCACTGAAGAGGACGGTGTCCGCGCCCGAGCCGTCCAGCCACTGCTGAGGCACCTTCGGCGTGAGCCCGCCCCCGAAGCGCAACACGAGCTCCGGACGGTGCGCCTTCGCGAACGGCGCATGCCGCAACATCGCGTCGTAATAGGACAGCGTGAGCGGGCCGCCGCCATAGCGGGCCTGCGAGGTGGACTCGGCCAGCACGGGATAGCCCGTGGCCTGCGACAGCGCGCTGATGGCCGCCGCGAATCCATCCATCTCATCTCGCGGGCCACACACGATGACGCCGCGAGTGGTCGCGGCAATCCGGCGGCGCACCTCGTCCAGGGTGGACGCGTCCGGCACCGGCTCGGGCGGGACGATGCGCGTCAGCGGCGCACCGGCGCGGCCCGACTTCGCGAGCGCGCTCAGGGAGGCCTCGGGGAAGGGCTCGGCGATGGGGGCCAGCGGCTCGCGGAATGGGACGTTGAGCTGCACGGCGCCCCGCGGCGCGCGCCACGCGCTGACGACCGCGCGGGCAACGGTGGCACGCATGTGAATCAACGCCGCGTCATGCGCCTCGGGCTGACCGAGGTCCGCGTAGAAGCGCGCGTGCTCTCCGAAGAAGCGCGCCTGTGGCACGGTCTGCGGCGCGCCCCAGCCCTGAAGCTCCAGGGGCCGGTCCGCCGTCAGCACCACCAGGGGCACGTGAGACAGCGCGGCCTCGATGACCGCCGGGTAGAAGTGCGCGCCTGCGGTGCCGCTGGTCGCCACCACCACGGCCGGTGCGCGCGACTGCTTCGCGAGCCCCAGGGCGAAGAAGCCCGCGCTGCGCTCGTCGATGACCGACCACGTGCGCAGCCCCTCCGTCCCGGCACAGGCCAGGGCCAGGGGCGATGACCGGGAACCCGGACACACCACCGCGTGACGAACCCCACCGCGCACGAGCTCTTCCAGCAACGCGCGCGCCCACAACACGTTGAGGTTAGCGTCGGACGACATCCCCGCCTCCCAAGGCCCGCAACATGGCCAGGCTCTTCATCTCCGTCTCCCGCCACTCCGAGTCCGCGTTGGAGCCAGCCACCAGCCCCACGCCGACGAACAGCCGGGCCTTCGCGCCCTTCACGCGCGCCGAGCGCAGCGCCACCATCAAGTGCGCCCGCCCAGGCCCCACCCAGCCCACCGGTCCCGCGTACCACCCACGGTCCAGGCCTTCGTGCTCCACCAGGAACGACAGTGCCCGCTCACGAGGCGTACCGCCCACGGCCGGCGTGGGATGCAGCGCCTCCACCACCTGCGCCGGCGTCACCCCCGGCCGCAGCTCGGCGCGAAACCCCGTCCGCAGGTGAACGACGTTCTTCAAGGCCAGCAGCGCGGGCTCCGCGTCCGACGACACCTGCTCCGCCAGCGGCGTCAACGCGGTGACGAGGTAGCGCACCACGGACGCGTGCTCGCGCACGTTCTTGTCATGGCCCCGCAGCCCGTCCGCCTGGCCGGGCGCGGCCGTGCCCGCCAGGGCCTCCGTCTCCAGCACCTGACCGTCCACCCGGCACAGCGTCTCCGGCGTCGCGCCCAGGAAGCACGTGTCGTCCGGAGCGCGGAACAGGAAGGTGGCGCAGCGGGGATTCTGCTCACGCAGCCGCGCCAGCACGTCCACCACATCAAAGGGCGCGGGCCCTTCCGCATCCAGCGGGCGCGCCAGCACCACCTTCTGGAGGTGCCCGGACGCAATCGCGTCCAGCGCGCGCTGCACCCGCACCTCGAAGTCCAGCCGCGACGCGCGCAACTCCAACGCCACGGGCTCGCCGCGCGCATGCCGGTACGACTCCGGGAAGCAGGCACGGACGCGCTCCAGCCGCGAGCGCACCAGGTCCTCACCCCCGCGGCCTTCCTGCGCGAACGCCACGACGCACGCGCCGCGCGCCGTGCGGAACACCAGCACCTCGGGCAGCGTCCAGCGCGTCACACCGTGCGACGCCCACGCCGTGTCCACCGTGCCCGAGTCACCGAAACGGATGCCGCCAAACCAGGGGCCCGGCATCGACTCCGGGGCTTCGCCCAGCCAGCGCACCTGCACGCGGCCCAGCGAGGCCAGCACGTCAGGAATGTCGGAGGCGTCCTGCGCCTCCACCACCGCCGCCTCACCCCACCCCGCCGCCGCGTCCTGCGCCAGCGGACGCTCCCAGTAGACGGTCGGAACGCCCAATACGTCCGCACCCGCGAGCGGATCCACCACCGCAAGGGGCGTCATTCCGGCCACCCAGCGCTGGCTCTCAACGGGAGTGTGCGTCTTCATCAGCGTTCCTCATCGGCGATTGCGTCGCAATCACCTTCGGTTGTCTTCTAAGCCATCTCGGCTATACATGCACCAAGGAGTTCAAAACCTCTTGAACTCCATGAATGGGAGGGTCCGTGGGAGGCAAGCGGCCAGACGAACCAGCCGGGTCCGGACGGGCCCCGGGCGCGCTGCGGGTGCTTCGCGTGGAGCGGCCCGAAGGCACTCGCGTGCGAGTGGGCCCCGTGGAAGTCGGAGGCCCCGGGTTCGTCGTAATGGCTGGCCCCTGCGCGGTGGAAGGCGCGGAGCAGGTGCAGCACGCCGCCTCGGTGGTGGCCGCCGCGGGTGCCCATGTCCTGCGCGGTGGCGTATTCAAGCCTCGCACCAGTCCCTACGCATTCCAGGGCATGGGTGAGCCGGGCCTGCACGTCCTGGCGGAGGCCGGGCGCCGCCACGGCATGCCCATCATCAGTGAGGTGATGGAGTCGGCGCAGATTCCCCTCATGGAGGAGTCCACGGACATCCTCCAGGTGGGTGCGCGCAACATGCAGAACTACTCGCTGCTTCGGGCGCTGGGGAAGGTGCGCAAGCCCGTGCTGCTCAAACGAGGCCTGTCGGCCACGTTGCAGGAGTGGCTGCTGGCCGCCGAGTACATCCTCGACGGCGGCAACGAACAGGTGATGCTGTGCGAGCGCGGCATCCGCACCTTCGAGACGGAGCTGCGCAACACGCTGGACCTGGCGGCGGTGGCCTGGGCGAAGCAGCGCTCCCACCTGCCCGTCATCGTCGACCCGTCCCATGCGACGGGCGACCCGGCGCTCATCCTCCCCATGTCGCTGGCGGCCGCGGCCGCGGGGGCGGACGGATTGTTGATTGAAGTCCACCCGAAGCCCGAGCAGGCCATGTGCGATGGGCACCAGGCCCTGACGCCTGAACGCTTCGAGACGTTGATGCGGCGGCTGCCAGCCGTGCTAGACGCGGTGGACCGACACCTTTGGCGGCCGGAAAGCCCGGCCCAGGTCGTGAGGGCGCGATGAGTACTGAAGTCCGTGAGATGTTCTCTTCCATCGCCACGAAGTACGACGTGACGAATGAGGTCCTCTCGTTCGGCATCCACCGGCTGTGGCGCCGGAAGGCCGTCCGGCTCAGCACCGCGAAGGAAGGAGACCGCGTCCTCGACTGCGCTTCGGGCACTGGCGACCTGGCCCTGGCCTTCAAGCGCAAGGTGGGCGTGTCCGGCCGTGTCGTGGGCACGGACTTCTGCCCGGAGATGCTGGAGAGCGCCCCCGCCAAGGCGGAGAAGGCGGGCCTCCAGGTGGACTTCCAGGTGGCCGACGCGATGGACCTGCCCTTCGCGGCCGACAGCTTCGACGTGGCCTCCATCTCGTTCGGCATCCGCAACGTGGATGACCCGGTGAAGTGCCTGAAGGAGATGGCGCGGGTGGTCCGGCCCGGTGGCCACGTCGTGGTGCTGGAGTTCGGCCAGCCGACGGGGGCCTTCGGGGCCTTGTTCCGCTTCTACAGCAAGACGGTGATGCCCACGATTGGAGGGCTGCTGACGGGCAACCGCGCCGCGTACCAGTACCTGCCCAAGACGTCCGCCTCCTTCCCGGCCGGTGACAAGTTCCTGGAGTTGATGGACCAGTCCGGGGCCTACGCGGCAAAGTCCGCGCATGCGCTCACGTTCGGCACCGCCTACGTCTATGTCGGCACCGTCCGCTGAGGAGCGGCGGCACCTCGTTGAACAGATTCTCGCCTCGGTGGATCCCCGGCTCGCGCCGGGACTGAGGGAGGCGGTAGCCCGCCCGGGCCCCTCCCCGCTCCCCGGCTCCAGTCAGACGGTGGTGCTCGCCGGCCACCGGAGCGCGGGCAAGTCGCGCCTCTTGCCCATGGTGGCCCGCATGCTAGCGCGCCCCGGGCTGGACCTGGACGCACACCTGGAACGCCTGCACGGGCGCCCGCTGCGCAGATGGGTGGCGGAAGCGCCGCAGGAGTTCCGGGCCGCTGAACGCCGCGCCCTGCAAGGACTGCCGGCCGGAGGGCTGGTGGCCGTGGGAGGCGGTTTCCTGTCGCACCACCCCGACGCGCTGACCGGGCTCTTCACCCTGGTCGTCCCCATCTGTTTCGACACCTACCGTGAGCGGCTGCTCACGGACCGGACGCGCCCGCGGCTGCGCGCCGACATGTCGCTCGAAGAAGAATTGTCCGCGGTGTTCCATGAGCGCGAGGTGCTGCACGCCCGCGTCCCCACCGTGGCCCTGGAGGACTTCCTCCGAGGCTGCCTTGCCCCCGAGGTGCCCCTGTGACGCCCGCCCGGCGCGTCGTCACCCTGCCCCCCACCCTGCTCGGCGAAGACGCTGTCCGCTTCGCGCGAGACGGCCAGCGCCGTGGGGCGGACGTCCTGGAAATCCGCACGGACCTGCACGCCCCTGACGCCATCTCGCCCGAGGCGCTGGCGGCGGTGCTGCCGCTGCTCGTCTCCGAGCGGGGCAAGCCGCTGCCCGCCCCCTGGGTGGCCGCGGCCTGGCGCGTGGACAGGGACTTGATGGACGCGTCGGGGCAGCAGGCATCGCTGGCGGCACCTCCCGGAAAGCTGCTCGCGTCGCACCACGCGAGCCGGCAGCTCTCCACGGAGGAAGCGCTCCAGTTATGGGAGCGTGAGCTGCCCGCCGACGCCCTGGTGAAGCATGTGGAGCCGATGACGGACCCGGCCCACCTCGTCACACTGATGGAGACGCAGCGGCGGATGGTGGAGCGCTTCGGTGCCACGCGAGTCACGGTGCTGGGCATGGGCGCGGTGGCGTTGCCCACGCGGGCGCTGCTCGCCCAGAACAACGTGTTGGACTACGTCGCGGCGGGAGGCGCCTGGGTCGCGGCGCCCGGCCAGCGGCTGCTGGACGACGCCGTGCGAGCGCTGCGCGGCGCGGACCGGTACACGGTGGCGCCGCCGCTGCGGCTGGGCATCCTGGGGACGTCCATCGTCCACTCGCGCTCGCCCCGCATCCACCGTCAGCCCTTCGACCGCATCGACCTGCCGGAGGACGGGCCGGTGGAGGCCGTGGTGGACGCGCTCCTGCCTCACTACGGAGGCTTCGCCGTCACCAGCCCCTTCAAGCTGCGGCTGGCGAAGCACACGGGGTCCTCGCTGGACGCCATCAACACGCTGGTCCGCCGGGGCGGCCGGTGGGAAGCCTTCAATACCGACACGTTCGGCGCCCGCACGGTGCTCGAGCGGCTCGGGGCTCGCGAAGTCTTCGTCCTGGGGGACGGTGGCGCCACCTCGGCGCTCCGGTCCGTGGCGGCGGAGCTGAGCTGCGACTTGCGCGTCTTGCGACGCGCCGACATCCAGGCGCCTCTCACAGGGGCGGGCGTCTGGACCTGGCCCGATAGGGTGCCCGCTCCTGACGACCTGCGCTTCGACGGGGCCCGTGTGGCGGTCATCGCCTACGGAGCCCCGGGCCGGCGCATCGCCGCGGAGATTGTCCAACGCGGCGGTACTCCAGTCCTGCTGGGTGCGGCGTGGTTCATCGCGCAAGCCCGGCGTCAGCGCCAACTCTGGGAGTCCGCGACATGAATACCTTCGGCGAACTGTTTCGCCTGACGACGTTTGGAGAGAGCCACGGGCCCGCTCTCGGCGCCATCCTGGATGGCTGCCCCGCCGGCGTGCCCCTGACGCGCGAGCAGATTCAAGTCGCGCTGGACCGTCGGCGCCCCGGCCAGTCCACCATCACCACCGCGCGCAGCGAACCGGACCAGGTGGAGCTCCTGTCCGGCGTCTTCGAGGACAAGACGCTGGGGACGCCCATCGCCGCCATCGTGCGCAACACCAACCAGCGCTCGGGGGACTACGAGAAGCTGAAGGCCGAGGACCGGCCCGGCCACGCGGACGCCGTGTGGCGCGAGCGCTTCAAGCACCGTGACCACCGCGGCGGCGGGCGCACCAGCGGGCGCGAGACGCTCTGCCGCGTCATCGGCGGCGCCATCGCCGAGGCGTACCTCGCCCGTGACGTGCCTTCCATCCGCACCGTCGCCTACGTGTCCCAGGTGGGCAACCTGGTGGCCGCCGTGCCCGCGCCGGGACTCACCCGCGAGCAGGTGGACGCCCACGCCACGCGCTGCCCGGACGTCGCCATCCGCGACGAGATGTCCCGGCGCATCCTCACCGCGAAGGAGGCGGGCGACAGCCTGGGCGGCGCCATTGACGTGCGCGTGGAGGGCCTGCCCGTGGGTCTGGGCGAGCCCATCTTCGGCAAGCTCAAGGCGCGCATCGCGCAGGCCCTGGGCAGCATCGGCGCCGTCACGGGCGTCGTCTGGGGTCCGCCGGACCTGCTCGAGCGCATTGGCCAGCCCGGCATCCAGTTCCACGCCGTGAAGGACGCATACGGCGGCATCCAGGGCGGGCTCGCCAACGGTGAGCCGATGCAGATTCGCACCTTCTTCAAGCCGCCCGCGACGCTGCAGGAGCATGCGAAGGGCGGCCGTCACGACCCGTGCATCATGCCCCGGGCAGTCCCGGTGCTGGAGGCCATGGTGTCGCTCGTCATCGCCGACCTCGTCCTCCACTTCAACGCGAGGCCCCACGCGCCATGAGTGCTCTTCCTCCCGGGGCCTACCGTCCGCCGTCCGATCGCTGGGGCACCTTCGCCCGCCTCGCCAGGAACCTGCCCGAGGGCAGCGTGGCGGTGGTGGACCGCACCGTCGCGAAGCTCCACCCCTCCCTCATCCCCACCCTGGAGGCGCGCAGCCCCCGCGCCATCATCCAGCTCACCGGCGGCGAGAGCGCCAAGACGTTCACCGCCCTGGAGAAGGTCCTCGCCAACGGACTGGCCCTTCCGCGCTCCGGCACGCTCGTGGCCGTGGGCGGCGGCACCATCGGTGACGTCTCCACCGTGGCCGCGCATGTCCTCAAGCGCGGCGTGCGCCTGGTGCAGGTCCCCACCACGCTGCTGGCGGCGGTGGACAGCAGCGTTGGCGGCAAGGGCGCTGTCGACATGACGGTGCGCGGGCGCGTGGTGAAGAACCCGGCCGGCGTCTTCCACTACGCGGACGAAGGCTGGGTGTGCCCCGAGTTCTTCGACACGCTCTCCGATGCGCAGCGCCGCGAGGGCGCGCTGGAGGCCTGGAAGATGGTGGTCAGCCTCGACGCGCCGCTCTTCCGCCGCTATGTGCGCAAGCCGCCCGCGCTCGAGAAGCTCGTGAAGGACGCCCGCGCCCTCAAGGAGCGCATCTGCGCGCAGGACCCGTACGAGCACACGGGGCTGCGCCGGGTGCTCAACTTCGGCCACACCTTCGGCCACGTGCTGGAGAGCGTGTCCCGCTTCAAGCTGTCCCACGGTGACGGCGTGGGTCTGGGCATGCTGCTGGCCCTGGACGTGGGCCGTCACCTGGGCGTGACACCGGAGCCCGTGGCCGCCGAGGTCGAAGCCGCCCTGGCCAATGGCCCCGGCGTGCAGGGCCGCGAGCGCGCCGCCGCCCTGCTCCGCCGCGCGCCGATGAAGGACGTGCGGGCGCTGCTCACCGCCGACAAGAAGGCCGGCGCCAAGGGCGAGCTGCGCATGGTGCTGCTGACGGCCATTGGCGCCACCGAGGTGCGTGACGTGGACGAATCAAGCTGGCGTGCCTTGTGGCCCGCGTGGACGAAGGGGGAGCGACCATGAGCACGGCGAAGGCTTCCCGTATCGTGGTGGACCCATCCGCGCTGCACGCCGCGCCCCTCACCCCGCCAGTGTCCAAGTCGGACGCGCAGCGGGCGCTGGTGCTGGGGCACCTCACGGGCTCGTGGCCGCTGCCCTCGGTGCAGGCCGAGGCGGACGAGGACCTCCCCGCCGACGTGCGCGTGCTGCGCCAGGGCGTCGAGGCCCTGCGTCTGCCTCCGGACGCCGTGCGCGACATCGACTGCGCGGACGGTGGCGCGCCCTTCCGCATCCTGGCCACCCAGGCGGCGGTGACGCCCGGCGCTCAGGCGCGCTTCACCGGCACACCCCGCCTGGGCGAGCGGCCCCACGGCCCGCTCTTCACGTCCCTGCGCGAGGCCCTGGGTCCCATGGGCCTCACGCTCACCGAGGGCACGCCCTGGCCCGTGGAGCTGCGCGCGCCCCGTGATACGTCGAACGCCACTCCCGTGTTCCGCGTGCCGGGCGCCCAGAGCAGCCAGTACGCCTCCAGCCTGCTGCTGGGCTGCGCGGCGCTGTACCTGCGCGAGCGCCGCCCCTGGCGCGTGGAGATTGACGGGCCCCTCACCAGCGCGGGATACCTGGAGCTGACCCTCACGTGGCTGAGCCGCTTCGGCTTCGACATCCTGCGCTCCCCGTCGAGCTACACCGTGGCCGGGTACGCGGCGCCCCCGGCCGTCCCCACGCTTCCGGGGGATTGGTCGTCCCTGGGCTACCTGCTGCTGGTGGCGTGGAAGACGGGCGGCACCGTGGTGCGCGCGGACACAGGCAGTGCCCACCCGGACGACGCCATTGTCCGGTTGATTGAGCAGGTGGGCCTGCGCGCGGTGCCCGCGGGCCCTCCCTTCACGCTCAAGGTGGAGGGCCAGCTTTCAGGGGGCCTTCGCGCCTCCGGCGAGGAATGCCCGGACCTGCTCCCCACGCTGGCCGCCCTCGCCTGCGTGCTTCCCGCGCCCTCCACGCTCACGGAGGTGGGTATCCTCCGCGTCAAGGAGAGCGACCGTCTCGAGGGCATCCGGACGCTCGTGAAGGCGTTCGGCGGAACCACGGAGCTCCAAGGAGAACAGCTGCTGATCCAGCCACCCCGCACGCCACCTGCGGGCTTCGAGATGAGCAGCGAGGGGGACCATCGTCTCGCGATGACCGCTGCGACACTGTGTGTCCTGTCCGGCACGCCGCTGACACTCACCGGTCCAGAGTGCGTGGAAAAGAGCTTTCCTGGGTTCTGGCGCCAGTTGTCCAGGGTGGGTGTTCGGATAACTGATGCAGGATGAGACCCCCAGTGTCCGTCCAGCAGACTTATCGTTCTTTTTTGTTGAAAGCACTCTCCCCCCTGTGAAATCTCCGCCCCATGGCCAAGGACACGCTGACGATCACCGACAATCGGACCGGGAAGACCTACGAGGTCCCGATCGAGAACGGCTGTATTCGCACCAATGCTCTCCGCCAGATCAAAACGGGCGACGATGACTTTGGGTTGATGGGCTACGATCCGGCGTTCCTCAATACCGCCAACTGCAAGAGCGCCATCACCTTCATCGACGGAGACAAGGGCATCCTGGAGTACCGGGGCTACCCCATCGAGCAGCTCGCGGAGAAGTCGAGCTTCCTCGAGGTCGCCTACCTCCTGCTGAACGGTGAGCTTCCCTCCGAGAAGGAGCTGCAGCAGTTCAACCACCTCGTCACGCACCACACCTACGTGCACGAGAACGTGAAGAGCTTCATGGACGGGTTCCGCTACGACGCGCACCCCATGTCCATGGTGAGCTCCACGGTGGCGGCGCTGTCCAGCTTCTACCCCGACGCGAAGAACATCAAGGACCCGCTGAGCCGCCGCATCCAGATCACGCGGCTCATCGCGAAGATGCCCACCATCGCCGCGTTCTCCTACCGGCACACGATGGGCCTGCCGTACATCTACCCGGACAACGACCTGTCCTACGTCGCCAACTTCCTGGCGATGATCAAGCGCATCGGCACGTCGACCTACAAGGTCCACCCGGTGCTCGAGCGCGCGCTCGACATCCTCTTCATCCTGCACGCGGACCACGAGCAGAACTGCTCCACCACGTCCGTGCGCACGGTGGGCTCGTCCGAGGTGGATCCGTACTCGGCGGTCAGCGCGGGCATCGGCGCCCTCTACGGCCCGCTGCACGGCGGCGCCAACGAGGCGGTGCTCCGCATGCTCCGCGACATCGGCCACGTCTCCAAGATCCCGGAGTTCATCAAGTCGGTGAAGAGCGGCGAGGGTGAGAAGAAGCTGATGGGCTTCGGTCACCGCGTCTACAAGTCCTACGATCCGCGCGCCAAGGTCATCAAGCGCGTGGCCGACGAGGTCTTCGAGGTGACGGGCAAGAACCCGCTGCTGGAGATCGCCGTCGAGCTGGAGCGCATCGCGCTCGAGGACGAGTACTTCGTGAAGCGGAAGCTGTACCCGAACGTCGACTTCTACTCGGGCCTCATCTACGAGGCGATGGGCTTCCAGGTCGAGATGTTCCCGGTGCTCTTCGCCATCCCCCGCACGGTGGGCTGGTGCGCGCAGTGGGAGGAGATGGTGACGGACAACGAGCAGAAGATTGCCCGTCCGCGCCAGGTGTTCACGGGCGCCCCGCGCCGCGACTACGTCCCCATGGACAAGCGCGCCGTCAAGTAGGCCGTGACCCAAGGCCCGCGCGTCTCGCGTGGGCCTGAAGCACGAAGGGGCGAGGAACCGCGAGGTTCCCCGCCCCTTTCGCTTTCCCGCGGCGCCGGCACGCTCAGCCCGTCTGAGAACCGCCCTGCGGGGACTCGTCGTAGAGCGACTCCACGAGGCCGGCGTACTTCTCCGCCACCACGTTGCGGCGCACGCTCAGCTTCGGCGTCAGCTCACCGCCCTCCACGGAGAAGTCCTTCGGCAGCACCGCGAAGCGCTTGATGGTCTCGAAGCGGGACAGCTTCGGATTCACGTCGCGCTCCACGCGCTCCTGGAGGAACTGGCGCAGACGGGCGTCCTCCGCGAGCCGAGCCGCGTCCTCCGGCCACCCCTGCGCCTTGGCCAGGGCCCGCGCCTTCTCCACGTCCAAGGTCAGCAAGGCCACCAGGAAGTTGCGGCGCTCGCCCAGCACCACCGCATGCCCCACACCGGGCAGGGCCGTCAGCAGCTCCTCGATGTTGGAGGGAGACGTCTTCTTCCCGCCCGAGGTGACGATGATGTCCTTCTTGCGGCCGGTGATCTGGACGTAGCCGTCCGCGTCCAGTTGGCCCACGTCACCAGAGTGCAGCCACCCGTCCGCCAGCAGCTCGGCGGTGGCCTCCGGGTTCTTGTAGTACCCCATGCAGACGTTGCCGCCGCGCACCAGCAGCTCGCCGTCGTCCGCGATGCGCAGCTCCACCCCCATCATTGCCCGGCCCACGGACCCCAGCCGCGTGTGGGACTCGGTGCTCACCGTGCCGGGGCCCGTCACCTCCGTCATGCCCCACACCTCGTGGATGACCATGTCGATGGAGGCGAAGAAGTCCAGCACCTCCCGGCCGACAGGCGCCGCCGCCGTGGCGAAGAAGGACACCCGCTCCATGCCGATGCGCTCCTTCAGCGGGGCAAACACGAGCCGCCTGGCGAGCAGATACTGGGCCTCCAGCGTCATCGGGACGCTCTGGTGGCGCATCACCCGCTCATGCCGCTCCGAGGCCACCCGGCGCGCCCAGGCCACCACCCGGCGCTTCGAGGGCGGCTGCGAGGCCAGCCCCTCCTCCGCCTTCGCCTTGAACTTCTCCCACACGCGCGGCACGCCGAAAAAGAACGAGGGGCGCACCTCCCGCAGGCTCTGCGGCATCGTGTCCACCGACGCCGCGAAGTACACCTGCACCCCGTTCAGCAAGGGGCTGTAGAGGGAGATGATCTGCTCGGCGATGTGCGACAGCGGCAGATACGACACGAGCGAGGACGCGGCGGGCTGGCCGAACGTCACCGAGTCCGTGAGCTGCTTCGCCGTCCACACCAGGTTGTGGTGGCTGAGCATCACCCCCTTGGGGTGGCCGGTGGTGCCGGAGGTGTAGATGAGCGTGCCCATGGCCTCCGGCTTCAGGGCGTGGACGCTGTCCCAGTAGGGCTTCTCGTCGGCGCCGGTGCCCAGGGCCATGACGTCCGCGTAACGCAGCACGCCCTCCGGGAGCACCGTGGGCGCGTCGATGACGACCACGTGGCGCAGCTTGGGCAACCGCTCGCGCAGGGCCAGGGCGGTGCGCAGGTGCCTCTCGTTCTCCACCACCAGGAGCGTGGCCTCGCAGTGCCCCAGGATGTACTCCAGCTGCTCCGGGGCGCTGGTGGTGTAGAGACCGACAGGGACGCCCCCCATGGCGATGGCCGCCAGATCGGCGACGTGCCACTCCTCGCGGTTGAAGCTCAGGATGCCCACCGGCTGGCCCGCACCGACCCCCAGCGCGTGCAACCCCAGGGCGAAGCGCCGCACCCGTTGCGCATATTCAAACCACGAGGTGGGCGCATAGGCGCCCCCACGGCGCGTCCACAGGGCTGGGCGCTGCTCCTGTTGCGCGGCCCGGTCATGGAGCGCATGCACCACCGACTTGGGAAGGTCCATGCCCCGAACGCTAGCGGAAGCAAGGCCCCCTACCAATGTCCCCCCGTCTCGGACGTTGACAGCTGGTTGGAGTGCTTTGTATGCCGCGCCCGACCATGAGCATCGACTTCACCTGCCAGAAGTGCGAGGCGAGCTTCGAGCTGGACGCTCAGGACCTCATCGAAGGGACTGAAAAAATCGTCTGCCCGCATTGCGACGCCAAGGCGCCCGCCAACCTCACGGAGGACTTCGTCGCAGCGCTCACGGAGATGCGCGCGCAGATTGCCGCGCTCGACAAGCGGTTCGCCGTGTCCATGACGTTGGAGTCCGAAGACCTGGAGGACATGCTCGACGACGACGACGAGGAAGACGACGAGGACGAATCGGAGGACGACGACCTCGATGAGGACGAGGACGAGGACGTCGACGACGAGGAGGACTACGACGAGGACGAGGACGACGACGACCGTCGTTGAGCCTGTCCGCCTGCCCTCCAGCCCGGGGAGCACCCCACGCAGTCGGGGGTAACCGGGCCTGGAGCGCAACCCTCCCGACAGATGGCCGGGTGCGTAGCTTAAAGGCGTGAAAACGCCCAACCGCGCCACTTTGTTCGTCGCACCTCTCTCGGCCGTGCTTCTGGCGCTCGGAGGGCTGCTGATGTTTCCCGCGTTCACTCCACCCGTAGCGCTGGCGGCCCTGGGAAAGGCTCAGGGTCAGCCCTGCATCACCGAAGGTGAAGACGACCCCAAGGCCTGCTCCGAGCTCGTCGAGCTCGAGGTGCAGGATGTCGTCCCGCTGGAGGAGGCCCAGGCCCACGCCGTGGTCCTGGCCACCAAGGACAAGGGCATCGTCCTCCCGGTCTTCGTGGACGAGGCCTCGGCCATCTCCATCGCCTTCCGGCTGGCGGAGCGCCAGCCACCCCAGCCGCTCGCACAGGACCTCCTGGACGACGTGGTGACGGAGCTGGGCGCCAAGGTGACGGAGGTCCGCATCGACGACCTGCGTGACAACGTCTACTCGGGCCGCGTCTTCCTGGAACAGGGCAAGAAGAAGATGACGCTGGACGCCCGGCCGTCAGACTCCATCGCCATGGCGCTCACCAGCCATGCCCGCATCCGCGTCACCCGCAAGGTACTGACGCTGGCCGGCATCACCCGCGAGGAGATCGAGGGCCTCCAGCAGGAAGGCCCCGGCGTGGGCGGCAGCGGGCCGCTGGACGCGCCCGGCTTCCCTGCCCCGGGCGCCCCGAGCGAGCCGCCCATCGACATGGACATGGAGGGCCTGCCGCCGGGCCACTCGATGCCCAAGACGCCGCTGGGCACGGGCAAGGAAATCGAGCTCTAGGGCCTGCTGAGAGGCACTTGCAAGAAAGCCCGGCCCCCCTCCCAGGGATGCCGGGCTTTCTCTCTCTGCCATCGAGAGCGCAAAGGCTCCGCGCGGCCCGAAGCCGGGCCCGCGTGGGTCGAAGAGTTAGTCTCGCGGGCGCAAGGCTGTCAAGCCGGGCACCCCGCCGCCTAGGATGCGCGGCAATATGCGCAAGGCGAAAATCATCTGCACCCTGGGCCCCGCTTCGGACACGCCCGAGGTCATCGAAGGGCTCATCCGCGCGGGCATGAACATGGCGCGGTTGAACTTCTCGCACGGCACGCACGAGGAGCACCGCCGCCGAGTGGAAACCATCCGCAAGGTCGCGAAGCGCCTGGGCACGCCGGTGGCCATCCTCCAGGACATCCAGGGGCCGAAGATCCGCCTGGGCCGCTTCGACGGGGGGCAACTGCTGGTGAAGCAGGGCCAGTCCGTCACGGTGACGACGCGCAACGTCCTGGGCCAGGACGGCGTCATCCCCACCCCCATCAAGTCGCTGGTGAAGGACGTGGCCAAGGGCCACGAAATCCTCCTGGACGACGGGCGCGTGCGGCTGCGGGTGCTGCGCGTCCACGGGCAGGACGTGCAGTGCCGCGTGGAGGTGGGCGGCGTGCTCAAGAATCACAAGGGCCTCAACCTGCCCGGCTCGCCCATGTCGGTGCCCACGATTACGCGCAAGGACGCGGTGGACCTGGCCTTTGGGCAGGAGGTGGGCGTGGACTACGTGGCGCTGTCCTTCGTCCGCACGCCCGAGGACATCAAGAAGGCGCGCGCGCACGTGGCGAAGCTGAAGACGCCCCTCATCGCGAAGATTGAAAAGCCCCAGGCGGTGGAGCGCGTGGAAGAGATTGCCGCCGTGGCGGACGGCATCATGGTGGCGCGTGGCGACCTGGGCGTGGAGATGCCCCTGGAGCGCCTGCCGGCCATCCAGAAGCACATGGTGAGCGCGGTGAACCGCATGGGCGGGCTCGTCATCGTCGCCACGGAGATGCTGGAGAGCATGGTGGCCAATGCGCGCCCCACCCGCGCCGAGGTGTCCGACGTGGCCAACGCCATCCTCGACGGCGCGGACGCCGTCATGCTGTCGGGCGAGACGGCCGCGGGCAAGTACCCCGTCGAAGCGGCGTCCACCATGGCGTGCATCGTGGAGGAGACGGAGCGCGGCGTGGTGAAGCACCAGCACCACTCCCCCTTCGAGCGCTCCGAGGACCTGGGCACCGGCGTGGCCGCGGCGGCCGTGGCGGCGGCGACGCAACTGGGCATTGGCACCATCGTCGCCTACACGGAGAGCGGCCACACCGCGCGCCTCATCTCCGAGTTCCGGCCCCACGCGCGCATCATCGCCCTCACGCCGAGCGAGACGGCCGTGAATCGCATGGCGCTCTACTGGGGCGTGACGGGCATGCAGGTGGCGCGCGTGTCCACCACGGACGCCATGCTCACCCAGGTGCGTCAGCTGTGCCGGAAGGAGAAGCTCTGCGCGCCCGGCACGCCCGTCGTGGTGGTGGCCGGTGTCCCGCTCAACGTCCCGGGCAACACCAACCTGATGAGCATCCACCGCATCTGAGCGGGCCCGTGGAGGCCCCGGGACTTGCCGTCACCGGGGCTCCGTGGCCAGCGGGCTCAGAGGACCTTCTGCTCGAAGTCGTAGATCTTCTCGACGGCGAGCTGCCGGTAGCGCTCCATGTTGAGCGAACGGCGGGCGCACTCCCACACCAGCTCGTTGGGCGTGCGGTCCGGCTCCTTCTTCTTTCGGCGCTTCACCTCCGCCTTGATGGCCTTCACGGCCATGCGGGGGTGGTAGCAGAACGCGGAGGAGAACAGCAGGTGCCCACCGAAGGGAATGAGGCGCGCCTCGATGATGTCCCCCGTCTCCAGGCCCGCGACGTGGCGGCGCTCCGTCACGTCGAAGTCCTTGCCCGAGTACAGCTCGCGAAGACGGACCTCGCCCTTGCCCAGCTTGCGGACCTCGAAGAGGCCATGGACCGTCTCCGTGAAGCTCCGGAAGGCGTTGGCCTCCTCGGGCGCGGAACCGGCCAGGCGCTGCTCGTAGAACTCCGTGGCCGGCGTCTTGTTCGTCAGCGGCGAGACGCGGTCATAGAGGTAGAAGTCCAGGAAGGACGCCATCCGCAGTTCGAAGAGCTTGTCGTCCTCGAAGACCTCGCCCGTCAGACGGAAGTACTCCGCCTTGGCCTGGAGCAAATCCTCCTTGCGCGGCTCGGCACTGCCAAAGGCGATGAGCAGATCCAGATACGGCTGATAGGAGAGCGGTGACAGCGACGAGGTCATATTCGGTGGCGCCATCCTACCCCGCCATCAGCTTCGCGAACCTGTCGAAGAGATAGCGCGCGTCATGGGGGCCGGGCGAGGCCTCGGGGTGGTACTGCACGCTGAAGGCCCGCGCGTCCGGGACGGCCAGGCCCTCCACCGTGCCGTCGTTGAGGTTGATGTGCGTTACGACGGCCAGGCCCTTGAGGCTGGCGTCATCCACGGCGAAGCCGTGGTTCTGCGCGGTGATTTCCACCTTGCCCGTCGTGAGGTCCTTCACCGGCTGGTTTCCGCCCCGGTGGCCAAACTTCATCTTGTACGTCCGGCCGCCCAGGGCCAGCGCCATGATTTGATGCCCCAGGCAGATGCCGAACACCGGCACCTTGCCCAGCAGCGCCGCCACGGTGCGGTCCGCGCCCTTCACCGCCGCCGGATCTCCAGGGCCGTTGGCCAGGAAGACGCCGTTCGGCTTGCGCGCCAGCACCTCTTCCGCCGAGGTGTTGGCCGGCACCACCGTCACGCGGCAGCCCACATCCACCAGGAAGTGCAGCATCGACTTCTTCAGACCGTAGTCATAGGCCACCACGTCGAAGCGGGGCTCGGCCGGCACCCGCACCTCTCCCAAGCCGGTGAAGACGTCCGGCGAGGGCTGGGTGAAGGTGTAGGCCTCCTTCGTGGACACGCCCGTGGCCAGGTCCAGGCCCTCCATGCCGCGCGCGGAGCGGGCACGCTCCACCAGGGCCAGGGGGGACAGGCCCTCGCTGGAGATGACGCCCATCTGCGCGCCATGCGTGCGCAGGTGGCGCACCAGGCGGCGGGTGTCGATGCCCTCGATGCCGGCGACGCCGTTGCGCTTCAGGTACGCGTCCAGCGACTCCTTCGCGCGCCAGTTGGACGGCTGCTCGCTGAGGGCGCGCACCACCATGCCCACCGCGTGCACCCGGGAGCCCTCCTCGTCCTCCGGGTTGGCGCCGACGTTGCCAATCTCCGGGTACGACATGGTGACAATCTGGCCCACGTACGAGGGGTCCGTGAGGACCTCCTGGTAACCGTACATGGTCGTGTTGAACACCACTTCACCCACCGTTTCGCCCACCGCGCCAAACGCACGGCCTTCGAACGTGGTGCCATCCGCCAGGGCGAGCACTGCCCGCTTCGTCATCACCGCGACTCCTTGCTCTGGCCGACCTGGCCCTTGTCGAACACCTTGTGGCCCGCGACCCACGTCTGGATAACGCGACCCTTCTGCTTCCGGCCATGGAACGGTGTATTCCGGCTGCGGGAATGGAACTGGTGGGCGTCCACCGTCCACTCCGCGTCCGGATCCACCACCGTGACGTCCGCTGGCGCCCCAGGCGCCAGGTGACCGCCCGGCAGGCCGAACGCCTTCGCGGGCCCGTGCGTCAGCAGCTCCACCGCGCGGTTCGCGGTGAGCACGCCCGCATGCACCAGCTCCAGCGTCAGCCCCAGGGCCGTCTCCAGCCCCACGATGCCGTTGATGCCCTTCTCGAACTCCACCTGCTTGTCCAACACCCCGTGCGGCGCATGGTCCGTGGCGATGGCGTCCACCGTCCCGTCCACCAGCGCCTCGCGCAGGGCCTGCACATCGGTGTCCGCGCGCAGCGGCGGGGCCATCTTCGCGTGGGTGTCATAGTCCCCCACCGCGCGGTCATCCAGGATGAAGTGGTGTGGCGCCACCTCGCAGGTGACGCGCAGACCGCTGCGCTTGGCCTCGCGGATGAGCCGCACGCTGCCCTCGCAGGACACGTGCGCCACGTGCAGCCGGCCCTTCGTCTCCTCCAGCAGCACCAGGTCTCGCGCCACCATGGCCACCTCCGCGGAAGCGGGGATGCCGCGCAGGCCCAGCCGCGTGGACGTGGTGCCTTCATGCATGGCCCCGCCCGCGGACAGCGTCAGGTCCTCCTCGTGGACCATGACGGGCACGTCGAACTGGGTGGCGTATTGGAGCGTGCGCCGCATCAGCGACGCGTTCATCACCGGGCGGCCGTCATCGGTGATGGCCACGCAGCCGGCGGACACCAGCTCGCCCATCTCCGCCAGCTCCTCGCCCTTGAGGCCCTTGGTGATGGCCCCGGCGGGATAGACATGACACAGGCCCGCGGCGCGGGCGCGGTTCAGCACCAGCTCCGTCACCATGGCGTTGTCGTTGACCACCTTGGTGTTGGGCATGGCCACCACGGCGGTGAAACCACCCGCCACGGCGGCGCGGCAGCCGGTGAGGACCGTCTCCTTGCCCTCCTCGCCCGGCTCGCGCAGGTGGACGTGCAGGTCGATGAAGCCCGGCAGCACCCACTTGCCGGTGGCATCCACCACCTCGGCGCTGGAGGGCACTGGCAGCAGGGTCACCGACACCTCCACCACCTTGCCGTCGCGGACCAGCACGTCGCGGACGCCGTCCACCCCGTTGCGAGGGTCGATGACACGCCCCCGCCTGAAGAGCACCGTGGAGCTCATGCCGTACACACCTCCAGGATGGCCCGCCGCACGGCGACGCCGTTGGACACCTGCTCGAGGATGACGCTGCGGGCGCCATCCGCCACCGCCGGCGCCAGCTCCACGCCCCGGTTGATGGGGCCCGGATGCATCACCACCGCGCCCGCCTTCATCCGCTCTTCGCGGGCCGCGTTGAGGCCGAACAGCCGTGCATATTCACGCGTGGACGGCAGGAACGCCTGCTCCTGCCGCTCCAGTTGGACGCGCAGGCACATCACCGCGTCCGCGCGAGGGAGCGCAGCATCCAGGTTGTGCGTCACCTCCGCGCCCAGCGACTCCAGCCCCGGCGGAAGCAGCGTGGGCGGGCCACACATCACCACCTGGGCGCCCAGCGCCTTGAGGCAGTGCAGGTTGGAGCGGGCCACGCGGCTGTGCAGCACGTCGCCCACGATGAGCACCGTGCGCCCGTCCAGCGAGCCCCAGCGCTGGCGCAGCGTGAAGGCGTCCAGCAGCGCCTGGGAGGGGTGCTCGTGCGTGCCATCACCCGCGTTGATGACGGCGCACTTCACGTGCTTCGCCACCAGGTGCGGCGCTCCAGACGAGCGATGACGCATGACGATGGCCACCGGCCCCGTCGCTTCGATGTTGCGGGCGGTGTCCAGCAGCGTCTCACCCTTGGACACCGAGGAGCCGGTGTGAGTCCAGTTGAGCACACTGGCCCCCAGACCCTTCGCTGCCATGTGGAACGACGTTCGGGTCCGGGTGGAGTCCTCGAAGAAGAGATTCGCCACCACCTTGCCGCGAAGCAGGTGGGTGGTGTCGGGACCGCCGGGGAGGTGTGCCTTCGCCCGGTCGAGCAGTGACTCCAGCTCGTCCCGGCGCCAGCCTTCGATTCCAAGCAGGTGTCTCATGGCCGGGGGCGCCGCGTACCCCGGGGCGTGCGGCACGTCAAGCGTCGTGCGCGGCGCGGCGGCCTGCCTGCTTTCAGCGAACGCCTCAACGGACCGGTTCGAAGAACCGATCCACGCGGAGGCCGGTGCCACCGAACAGGCCGTGCAGCAGCCCGTGATAGCCCAGCGACAGCCACACCACCATGGCCTTGCCCTTGATGTGGCCGTAGGGGACGTACTCCGCCTTGCCGTACCCCGTGACTCCCAGGCCGTGGCGGCTGTCCGCGCTGTTGTCCCGGTTGTCACCCACGGCGAAGACGTGGCCCGGAGGAACCTCGTAGGGGCCTTCCCGGCGCGGCATGCGCGGCAGCGTCTGCAACGCGGCGTGCGCCACGCCGGACAGGTTCTCCTCGTAGAGGGTCTCCTGCTGGTCGTACCAGCGCCCGTCGTCGGTGATGTTGTGGACGGTGAACTCGTTGGAGACGAGCTCGCGCTTCTGCGGCTGGCCGTTGATGTGGACGACGCCGTTGATGAATTCCACCACGTCGCCCGGCACGCCGACCACGCGCTTGATGTAGTCCACCGACTCGTTCACCGGGTTGTTGAAGACGATGACGTCTCCACGCTCCGGCGGCCGGACGATGACGAACGGCACGAAGTTGAGGAACGGGACGCGCACGCCGTAGATGAACTTGTTGACGAAGACCTGGTCGCCAATCTCCAGCGTGGGGAGCATGGAGCCGGAGGGGATTCGGTACGGCTCCACGATGAAGGTGCGGAACACCAGCGCCACCAGCAGCGCCTTGCCGAACCCGCCCAGGAAGTCCATGGCGGACTGCTTGCGGAACGCGCCCAGATGCTGCGCGGTCAACGCCTCCAGGCCCTTCACCTCGGTGCGCAGTTGCTCCGCGTCACCCGCGGCGGAGGCCTGCTCCACGCGCAGCGCCTGCTCGGCGATGCGGTCCAGCACCGGCCCCGCCACCTTCGCGCTCACGCCGGGCTTGCGGAGGATGCGCTCGTTCTCCTCCAGCAGCTCGTTCGCATCATGGCGCACGCCGCGCAGCGCCTTCTCCTTGGGGGAGACGTTGCGCCACACCAGCAGGGCCACGAAGTAGAGGACCAGCAGCAGCCCCAGCCCCTTCATCACCGGCTGGGCCCACACGGCGGACGCGCGCGAGTACTCGATGATCACCGTGTACGGCACGTACAGCAGCGCCAGGATGATCAACGGAGCCCAGAGGCTGGTGAGGCGCTCGCGCCACACCAGCACATTGCGGGCGCGAAGCATCTCCGGCGTGCGGCGGGCCGCCATCGCCTCGGAGAGCTTCGCGGGAGGGGTGGCGGAAGGCATGGCCGCGTTCATGGGCTACTGCTCCGACTTGAGGACCGCGAGGAAGGCTTCCTGCGGAATCTCCACCGTTCCGACCTGCTTCATGCGCTTCTTGCCCTCCTTTTGCTTCTCCAGGAGCTTGCGCTTGCGGCTGATGTCACCACCGTAGCACTTGGCGAGCACGTTCTTCCGGATGGCGGAGATGGTCTCACGCGAGATGATCTTCGCGCCAATCGCCGCCTGGATGGCGACCTCGTACATCTGCTTCGGGATGACCTCCTTCAGCTTCTGGCACACCTCGCGGCCGCGCAGGTAGGCGCGCTCGCGGTGCACGATGACGCTGAGGGCGTCCACCGGGTCCCCGTTGATGAGGATGTCCAGCCGGGCCAGGTCGGACTCGATGTAGCCCGCCAGCTCGTAGTCGAGGCTGGCGTAGCCGCGCGAGACGCTCTTGAGCTTGTCGAAGAAGTCGAACACGACCTCCGCCAGCGGCATCTCGTAGGTGACCTGCACGCGCTGGCCGCTGCTGCCCAGGTACTTCATGTCCTTCTGCACACCGCGGCGCTCCTGGCACAGCTTGAGGATGGCGCCCAGGTGGTCGTTGGGGACGTGGATGTGGCAGGTGAGGATGGGCTCCTCGAACTTCTCGATGTGCTGAACCGGCGGCAGCTTGGCCGGGTTGTCCACCAGCAGCGTTTCACCCTTGCTGGTGGTGATGCGGTACACCACGCTGGGCGCGGTGGTGATGAGGTTCAGGTTGTACTCGCGCTCCAGGCGCTCCTGAACGATCTCCATGTGCAGCAGGCCCAGGTAGCCGCAGCGGAAGCCGAAGCCCAGCGCGGTGGACGACTCCGGCTCATAGGTGAACGCCGAGTCGTTGAGCACCAGCTTCGCCAACGCGTCGCGCAGGTTCTCGTAGTCCGCGGAGTCCACCGGGAAGATGCCGGAGAACACCATGGGCTTCACTTCCTGGAAGCCCGGGAACGGCTCGGCCGTGGGACGCGACTCTTCGGTGACGGTGTCACCGACCTTGGCGTCCTGCAGCTCCTTCACGTTGGCCACGAGCACGCCCACCTCGCCCGCGATGAGCTGCGGCACCGGGCGGGAGAACGGGCTGAACACGCCCAGCTCCTGGACCTCGAAGACCTTGTTGTTGCTGAACAGCTTGATCTTCTGCTTCAGCTTGAGCGTGCCTTCCAGCACGCGCACCAGCGTCACCACGCCCCGGTAGTTGTCGTACCAGGAGTCGAAGATCAGCGCCTTGAGCGGCGCGTCCGCGGAGCCGCTCGGAGGCGGCACGTTCTGCACGACGGACTCCAGGATGTCCTGGATGCCGATGCCCTCCTTGGCGGAGCACGGCACGGCGACGGACGCATCGATGCCGATGACGTCTTCAATCTCCGCGCGCGTGCGATCCACGTCCGCGCTCGGCAGGTCGATCTTGTTGATGACCGGGATGATTTCCAGGTTGTGGTCCAACGCCATGTAGACGTTGGACAGCGTCTGGGCCTCCACGCCCTGCGTCGCATCCACGACCAGGAGCGCGCCTTCGCACGCGGCCAGGCTGCGGCTGACCTCGTAGGCGAAGTCGACGTGTCCCGGCGTGTCGATGAGGTTGAGGACGTACTGCTTGCCGTCCTTCGCGGTGTAGTTCATCCGCACGGACTGGGCCTTGATGGTGATGCCCCGTTCGCGCTCGATGGCCATGTTGTCGAGGAACTGGGCTTGCGCCTCGCGCTTGGTCAGAGTCCCCGTCTTGTCGAGGAGACGATCCGCCAGCGTCGACTTTCCATGGTCGATATGGGCGATGATGCAGAAGTTGCGGATATGCGCGTTTTCAGCCGGCATGTTCAGGGCGCTCGTCGGAAGAAGCGGGCGTGCGTAACAGGGAATCGCGCGAAAATCTACGCGCACGCGTACGCCCGATGAGCAACCCACCGGGAGAGCTTGTTTGTTCCCAATTCATCAGCGCCCATCCCGGGCGAACTCCCCTGGGACAGGCCCTGAGCCCCTCCCGGCACGCCCGGTCCCCGGCCCTCAGGGCCGGCCCGGGTACGTCCGTGGGAAGGGGTACCGCCCTCCCCCGCCTCGACCGCCAGCGGGGGCGCTGGACGCCGCTCAGCCGTGCGCGCGAGCGGGCGCGCCGGCCTTCTGACGGAAGTACTCAAGCGTGCGGCGCAGGCCCTCGCGCACGTCGACGCTCGGCTCCCAGCCAAGCACCTTCCTGGCCAGCGCGTTGTCCACGCAGGAGCGCATCTGCTCCCCCGGCTTGCCGGGCGCGTGGGCGACGGAGACGCTGGAGCCCGCCGCCTCGGCCAGCAGCGCGTAGAGGCGGTTGATGTCCGTCTCCACGCCCGTGCCGATGTTGATGGCGCCCACGTAGTCGTTCTCGAAGGCGAGCCGGTTGGCGCGCGCCACGTCCGGACCAAAGACGAAGTCGCGGGTCTGCTTGCCCTCGCCGAAGATGGTGCAGCCCTGACCGGCGATCAGCCGCTGGCTGAAGATGGCCACCACACCCGCCTCACCGTGCGGGTTCTGCCGCGGGCCGTAGACGTTGGCGTAGCGGAGGGCCACGTAGGGCAGGCCGTACTGCGCCCGGTAGTAGCCCAGGTACAGCTCACCGGACGCCTTGGAGACACCGTACGGAGAAATGGGCCGCGTGGGGTGACTCTCCGGCGCGGGGAACACGTCCTGCTCGCCGTAGATGGCGCCGCCGGTGGAGCTGAAGATGACCTTCTTCACCCCGGAGACGCGGGCGGCCTCCAGCAGGTTGAGCATGCCGCGGATGTTCACGTCCGCGTCGAAGCTCGGGTCGTCCACGCTGCGGCGCACGTCCATCTGCGCCGCCAGGTGGCAGAGCACGTCGGGCTTCTCGGACTTGATGAGCTCCGACGCCTCGCGGCTGCGGATGTCGTGGACCGCCAGGCGCACACGCGGGTCCAGGTTCTCCCGCTTGCCGCCGGACAGGTCATCCAACGCGATGACGTCGTGACCACCGCGCAGGAACTCATCGCACACATGCGAGCCAATGAAGCCCGCGCCACCTGTCACCAGGACCTTCACGCAACCTCCCGCCTGCAGGCCATGCAGGATCTTCGCGCCGGCAAACTATGCCGGGGGCTTCGTGCCGGCAACCTCTCGGAACCACGCAATGGTCTCCCGAAGACCCTCTTCCAGCGGAACCTTCGGCTCCCAGCCCAGCAGCGTCCGAGCCCGGGTGATGTCCGGCTGACGCTGCTTCGGATCATCCTTGGGCAGCGGCTTCTCGATGATGCTCCCACCCCCACCCGCCGCCGCGCGCACGGCCTCCGCGAACTGACGGATGGTCATCTCCCGGGGGTTGCCGATGTTCACCGGGTTCGACTCATCCGACAGCATCAGCCGGACCAGCCCGTCCACCAAGTCCTTCACGTAACAGAACGAGCGCGTCTGGCTGCCGTCCCCGAAGACGGTGAAGTCCTCGCCCTTGAGCGCCTGGCCCACGAAGGCCGGCACCACGCGGCCGTCATTGAGGCGCATGCGCGGACCGTAGGTGTTGAAGATGCGGACGATGCGGACCTGCACGCCCTTGGTGCGCCCGTAGGCCGCGGTGATGGCCTCCGAATAGCGCTTGGCCTCGTCGTAGACGGACCGGGGGCCAATGGGATTCACGTTGCCCCAGTAGTCCTCGCGCTGCGGATGCACCAGCGGATCCCCGTATACCTCCGACGTGGAGGCCATCAGGAACACCGCCTTGTTCGCCTCCGCCAGCTTCAGCCCGTTCTCCGTGCCAATGGAGCCCACACGCAGCGTCTCCAGCGGGAGCTGCGCGTAGTCGATGGGCGAGGCCGGCGAGGCCATGTTGAAGACGTAGTCCAGCGGCCCTTCCACCGGGATGCGCTCGGTGATGTCCGCCTTGACGAAGGAGAAGCCCGGCCGCCCGTTCAGCGTGCGCAGGTTCTCTTCGTTGCCAGTGATGAGGTTGTCCACGGCGATGACCGCCGCCGCGCCGTCATCCAGAAGACGCTCACACAGGTGCGACCCGACGAAGCCGGCGCCGCCCAGGACCGCTACCCGCTTCCCACGCATGCTCTTCACGTCACGCCTCTCTCTCACAGCTCGTCGAACGTCGACTGCCCCGGCAACTGCGCCTTGTACTTCTCCAGGACCAGGTCGATGCCCTGGCGGATGTACTCGGCCACGGGCACCTTCGTCTTCTGGTTCAGCGCCTTGAGGAGCTCGTTCTGCTCCGGGGTGATGTAGATGGTGGTGCTGACTTTCTTTCGGGCCATGGCGATATGTGAAAATATATGAAATGACGTGTCGCGCGAAAGCATCTCGTGCGAATGACGTCGCCAAGCGGCCCCCAGACCCTGGGAGTTCTCGATGCCACGCTACAAGCAGTTGATTTTCCTAGGCCTCATGACCTCGGGGGCCCTGGCAGGCTGCGCCAGTAGCAAGTCGGCGGAGCAGGATGGCGCGGGCACCGCGAGGGGCCGGCAGGCCGGGGAGGCCATCCGCCCGGAACGCGGGGCCAACGAGGAAGTCACGCAGCAGGACGCCAACGGCGACGGCCGCCCGGACGTGTGGACCTACACGGTGGACGGGCGGAAGGTGCGCCAGGAGCTGGACCTGAACTGGGACGGCCGCGTGGACCTGACGCGCTACTTCGACGCCAACGGCGACAAGGCGCGTGAGTCACTGGACCTGGACTTCGACGGACGCGTGGACGCCACCTACTTCCATGAGAAGGGCGTCAACACGCGCCGCGAGCGCGACACCAACGGTGATGGCCGCCCGGACAGCTTCACGTACTACGAAGGCGGCAAGCTGGTGCGCAAGGAGCGCGACACGCGCGGGACGGGCCGCATCGACTACTGGGAGTACTGGGAAGGTGGCCAGGTGGATCGCATCGGCGAGGACCTGGACGGGGACGGCACGGTGGACAAGTGGACCCGCAACCCGAACAACGCGGCCCGCGAATAGGCGGGCCGCCGCGGTGGACAACGGCTACGGGTTGCTGGTGCCGGTGCGCCCGTAGGCGTCCTCGAGCCGGACCACGTCGTCCAGCTCCGGGGTGCTGACCTCGAGGATGTCACAGTCGGTCAGCGCCACCATGCGGTGCTTGGTGAGCGGCTTGATGTGGTAGCTCTCACCGGGGTTCATCTCCTTCTCGATGAGCCCCTGGCCCTCGTCGACGACGAAGAGCAGCTTGCCGCTCTGCACGTGGATGGTCTCATCCTTGCGGTTGTGGAACTGCAGGCTGAGCTTGTGGCCCTGCTTCACGTGCAACAGCTTGCCCACGTAGCGTTCGGTGTGAGCCCAGATGAGTTCGTATCCCCAGGGCTTCTCCACCCGCTTCGTCGTCGTCATGGCGCTTCCCGTCTTCCTCGTCCCGCTCTAGTTCGTGCCGGCCACGAATGCGTCGAGCGAAGTCTCACGCTTGAAGTCTGACAGATACCGGGTGGCCGCATCCCGGGAGGCGAAGCTTCCCATGCGGACGCGGTACCACGTGCCCTTACCGGCCACTTCGGCCGTCAGGATATAGGGGGCATAGCCCCGATCACGCAACCGAGCGGCGAAGCGGTCGGCCTCCTGCTTGTCCTGGAACGCCGAGAGCTGGAGCGTGAAGGCCCCACCCTTCACGGCCTGCGCGGGCGGCGAGGCGGGCTGCGCCGGCTGCTGGGTGGCGCGGGCAATGGCCTCCTTCAGGCCGCCACCCTCCGTGGTGGTGGTGCGCGTGGGGACGGCGGACGCCTCCACCTTGCCCGACACCGGCACGGCCTTCGCGGGAGTCGGAGCGGTGGGGGCCTCGGCGACCACGACGCGCTCCGGCTCGGCCTTGGGCTCCTCCGGCGGCAGCTCCCCCGTGTCCGGGTCCGGCGTGGGCGCCAGCGCGGCGCGCTGCGCGGCGGCCGGCTTCGGCTCGGGCGGCTTCGCGGCGGCGGGCTTCTCCGTCGGCGGCGGAGCCTTGGCGACAACGGGCTTGGGCTGCGGCGGGGCCACCGGCTCGGCAGCGGCCTTGCGGGTCAGTTCGTCCGGGAAGGTGAGCGGCTGCTCCTGCTGCACATTCTGGAGCGCCTGCGCGTTGGCATCCAACGCGGAGAGCAGGTCCGGCGCGGCCACGGCATCCGCGTTGCCCGCGAGCTTCTTGCCGACGACGACCCCCAGCACGAAGACCGCGCCCATCACGACAATGCCGGCGATGAGCAGGCTGACGATCTGCCGGTTGTCCAGAGAGACGTCGAACTTCTCCTTCATCCGGTGAGCATCACGCATGGCTTGAAAGTCCTCGGGCGCGGTCGCAACGGCCACACGAAATCCGTGTTGCGGCCTGTAGCGACGGCATGGAGGGCAAAGTACGCCCCACCCCTGAGCCGGTCAAATTCGCGGAACGACTCCAAGCCTCACCGTCAACCCGTGACGGGCACGGAGAACGAAGCCCCCGCGGCGAGCGGCAGCGGCGACAGCGCCTCCCCGGGTGGGGTGTCCGGAACGGGGGAAGCCGCCATGGCGGGTGGGGCATTGAGCCGCTCGCGCAGGTCCTTTCCGGCGGCGAAGGACAACGTGCGCCGCGCGGGCACCGACACGCGCTGGCCCGTCTTGGGGTTACGGCCCGTGCGAGCCCGGCGCGTGCGGACGCAGAAGACGCCGAAGCCCCGCAGCTCGATTCGCCGTCCGGCGATCAGGGCCTGGGACATTTCCTCGAAGACGGCGTGGACGATGGCTTCCACCTCACGCCGTGGAACATGCGTGGCACGCTCCACGATGCGCTCGATGAGCTCACTGCGCGTCATGCACACCTCCCGCTGGGCGACCGAGGACTCTACCGAAGCGGGCCCCCAAAGGACAAACCACCCTCCCCGTCCCCTCACCGCAACCGGACGTCCGCGGGCCCTTCGACTTCAATCTTGCGTCCCTGCTGCGTGCGCAGGACCACCTCCGTGCCGGCGGGCACCATCAGTCGTACCGTGCGGCCCAGCGGCACATCGCCCCCTTCCAGCAGCACGGCGGTGGCCAGGTCGTCCGTCTCCGCCACGATGAAGCCATCCTCCACGGTGGCCACCAGACCGCCCTCGCCCAGGTTGCCTGCGTGGATGTGGGGCACGCGGGGGCGGTGTGGCGGAGGCGGCAACGGCTTGCGAGGGCCATCCCGCGACGGTTCGTCAGAGGTCTTGTTGGGCGACAGCCCGTTGGGCGTGAAGAAGGCGACGAAGTAGCCGTTGGAGCTGTACGGGTCTTCCTGCTGGGCACTCGCGGGCGTCACCTGCACCTGGGTGTAGCGCGCGGCGATGATGCGCAGCGGGCGCGGCGCCTCCTGGAGCTTGCCCTCGACAATGTGGCGGGACGGCAGGTTGACGCCATGGAGCTTCGCCTCGTCCGCTTCGCCCACCTCCAGCGTGTCGCCCTTCTCCAGGAAGCGCAGGCCACCACCGAAGAACTCCAGCACCGCGGGGCCGGTGGCCTTCAGCTCGTCATGCCCCAGCAACTGCGAGCCGACGGCGATGGGCCGCCACTGCTTGCCTTCCGCGCGCAGCACCGGCGCACCGGCGGCGAGCAGCCCCGCGACGGGTTTGTCCGAGCGCTCCTTGCAGCCAGCGGCCGCGAAGACGGTGACGACCGCGATCAGACATCCCACGAGGCGCTGCGCCATGTGCTGCACCCTCCGAGGCAACGCGGGTCAGACAATCCAACCGCCGCCGAGCACGCGGTCCTGATCGTAGACCACCGCGGCCTGCCCGGGGGTGACGGCGCGCGCGGGCGCGTCCAGCTTCACGGAGACGAGCCCGTGCGGCGAGACATGCACCCGCCCCTGCGCGCCCGAGTGGCGGTGCCGGATGCGGACCTCCACCGGCTGACTGGCCGGAGGCGGCCCGTCCACCCAGTGGGGTTGGAGCAGACCGAAGTTGTCGCGGCCGGTGCCCTCGGCGGGGCCCACCACCACGCGCTGCGTCTCCGGCTCCAGCCGGTGGACATAGCGAATCTCGCCGCCCCCCAGGTTGAGCCCCTTGCGCTGGCCCACGGTGTAGCGGTGGATGCCCTGGTGGGTGCCGAGCACGTTGCCCTCGGTGTCCACGATGTCCCCGGCCGGCTGCGGCCCGGCGACCTTCTCCACGAAGCCCGCGTAGTCGCCGTCCGGCACGAAGCAGATCTCCATGCTCTCCGGCTTCTGGCTGGTGACCAGGCCGTGCCGCTCCGCGACGGCGCGGACCTCCGCCTTTGTCATGCCGCCCACGGGGAAGAGGATATCGCGCAGCTCGTCCTGGCCGAGCGTGAAGAGAAAGTAGCTCTGGTCCTTGGCGGCATCGACGGCGCGACGCAGGACGAAGCGGCCGTCCACCTCCTCCACGCGGGCGTAGTGGCCCGTGGCCAGCCGGGCGCCGAGCGCTCGGGCGCGCTTGAGGAGGAAGTTGAACTTCACGTCCCGGTTGCAGGCGACGCAGGGGATGGGCGTGCGCCCGCCCAGGTATGACTGGACGAAGGGGTTGATGACCCGGTCCTGGAAGATCTCCTCCGCGTTGGCCACGTAGAAGGGAATCCCCAGCGTCTGGGCCACGGCCCGCGCGTCATCGATGTCATCCGGGCTGCAGCAACTCCCACACGTCGCCTTGCCCTCGTAGGACCAGACGCGCAGGGTGATACCGATGACCTCGTGGCCCTGCTCCTTGAGCAGGGCAGCCGCGGCCGAGGAATCCACCCCGCCGCTCATCGCAACGACGACTCGCATGGTGCTCCTTCCTACACGCCCGCGCGTCCGGGCGCACGCGGGGAGGACGCGAAGGGCGCCCTTTCCCGCTCCCCGTCACTCCGTGCAGCCCGCCGGCTCAGCGAGCAACCTGCGCCTGCCACGCCTGCAACCGCTGCCGCAGGGCGTCGGCCGTGTTCAGGCTCGGATCATCCAGGACGGACTCGACGAGGAAGCGGGTGGCCTCGCCCACGATGGGAGAAGGCCCCACGCCCAGGGCGGCCATGATGTCGCCTCCTGTCAGCGACAGGTCCTTCGCCGTCAACGGCGGCTTCGCGGCGGCGAGCGCCTCCACGCGGGCAATGAGCGCCTCCACCGCTGGGAGCGCGTCCGGCTGGCGGACTCCGACCCGGGCGCGAACGACCGCTGCCCACAGCGGAAGCTGCGGCGGCCCCAGGCGAGCCAGGAGCCGGCGAAGCGCGGCGTCCGGCTCCCCCACACGAGTCTCCGCCTTCGCGTGTTCGACGAGCAGCGCCACCAGGTCCGCCACCTTGTTGGGGAACTTCAGCCGCAGGCCGATGTCGCGCGCCTGGGCTCGGTCCACCAAATCGGCCAGCAGCACCGCGACACGGACCTCCACCTCCAGCGGCGAGGCCTGCACCGCGGCCCGGACGGACGCGGCGGCCGAGGCTTCCGCGCGCGCCAGCTCCGGAAGGAACACGTCCAGAAGCCCGGTGTCCGCGAGCAACAGCAGACCGCTCTCCGCCCGGGGTGACAGGAGCAGCTTCACCAGTTCCTCACGCACCCGCTCCAGCGCGACCTTGCGGAAGACGCCGAGCGTGGCGGGAATGGCGGCGCGGGTGGCGGAATCGAGCGCGAAGCCGAGCACCGCGGCGAAGCGCACGGCGCGCAAGGGGCGCAGGCCGTCCTCGGAGAAGCGCTCCTGCGCGGAGCCCACGCAGCGGATGAGCTGCGACCGGAGGTCCGATTGTCCGCCGAACGGGTCCACCAGCTCGCGGTCCAGCGGGTTGTAGGCCATCGCGTTGATGGTGAAGTCGCGCCGGGACAGGTCCTTGACGATGTCGCGCTCGAAGGCCACCGAGCTGGGCCGGCGGCCGTCGAGGTAATCCCCCTCCGAGCGGAACGTCGTCACCTCCACGTGCGTGCCATTCTGGAGGACGGTGACGGTGCCGTGCTGGATGCCCGTGGGGATGACCTTGCGGAAGGCGCCCTGGACTTCTTGCGGCAGCGCGCTGGTCGCTACGTCGAAGTCCTTGGGGTGGACCAGGCGCACCATGTCCCGGACGCAGCCCCCCACC
This sequence comes from Myxococcus sp. CA005, assembly GCF_006518205.1. NCBI lineage: Bacteria > Pseudomonadati > Myxococcota > Myxococcia > Myxococcales > Myxococcaceae > Myxococcus > Myxococcus sp. CA005. The sequence goes on from NZ_SRLV01000021.1 coordinate 56,526, forward strand.
AGGTAGACGGCGTGGCCCAGGTCGCGCAGCCGCGCGATGACGTCCAGCACGGGCTGGGGGATGTCGGCGTTGTGGAGGTTCGCGATCATGACAGCCGGGGCCAGGACGACATGCCCGCGGGCCCAGGGGCGCGTTGTACCGGCCAGACTCCCGCGTTCCAAGCCCCGAGACGGCTTGGGCCCTCGCTGTTAATTCAAATAAAACCATTTATCCGAAGACCCGTTTCCGGCACCGTTCCGTATGTTCGATATGGGGTCGAACTGGCCGGAAGCGGAGTCGCATGACGGAGTGGCGCAGGTGAAGATGCGGGGCTGGAGCGCTCGGGTCCTGGGCCATGCCCACCTGGAAGGTCCCGACGGGCAGCGCGTGAGGATGGACCGCCGAGCCGCCACCCTCCTGGCCTACCTGGGCATGGAGGGCCCCGCGTCGAAGGCCGCCGTGTCCCACCTGCTGTGGCCGGACTCACCGCCCGCCGCCGTGCGCAACAACATGCGCCAACTGCTGCGCCGGCTCCGGCTGAGCTGCGGCGGCACGGACCTGGTGGACGGGGACTCCCAACGACTGGGCCTGTCACCAGACGTCACGCTGGACCTCGCGAGGCTGAAATGCGCCGCGGGAAAGCCCCTGTCCCCCGATGTCCTCCAAGCGCTGCTGCAGGGCACCGGCGTCGGCCTGTTGACGGGAGTGAGCTTCGACGACTGCGACGAGCTGTCGCGGTGGCTGGATGGAGCCCGTGCCGCCGTGGAGGGATGGGTGCGCAACGCCCGGGAGGCCGAAGTCCAACGCCGCATGGACGCGCGGGACTGGCCCACCGCGCTGGCCCTGGCCCAGGCCTGGGTGCAGCAGGAGCCGGAGTCCGAACAGGCCGGCCGCCACCTCATCCGCCTGCACTACCTCCGGGGTGACCGGGGCGCGGCGCTCGCGGCCTTCGAGCGGCTGCGCAGCACGCTGTCACACGACCTGGGCGTCGCTCCCATGCCGGAGACGCTCACCCTGGTGCGCACCATCGAAAAGGATGCGGCGTGGACCGCCTCCCCCCAGCCCACCCGAGCACCGCTGCCCATGAGCGTGATGCGCCCGCCCGTCCTCGCGGGCAGGCAGCACGCCCTGCGCCAGCTCCAGGAAGGCCTGGAGGCGGGGCAGTTGCTCTTCGTGGCGGGAGACGCGGGCAGCGGAAAGACACGGCTCGCCGAGGAGTTCGCCGCGTCCGTGGGGACGTGGTTCCGGCTCGAAGCACGCCCGGGTGACCAGGAGGTGCCCTATGCCTCCCAGACACGCGCGGTCCGAGCCCACCTGGCCCGGCGGCCCGGCATCGTGATGCCGGACTGGGTCCGGACGGAGCTGTCGCGCATCGTGCCAGAGCTGGGCAATGGGACCGCCCTGCCACCGCTCGCCTCCGAGGCCGACGAGCTGCGCTTCTACGAGGCCCACGCGGAGGCGATGGCCCTGCTGCACGAGGGTGACCAGGTCATCGTCGTCGACGACGTCCAATACTGGGACCAGGCCAGCGCGAAGCTGTTCATGTACTCGCTGGCCCGGATGATGGAGCGGAAGTACGAAGCGCCGGCCCGCGCGCCCGCCTTCATCGACTGCTTCCGCAAGGGAGAGCTCCCGCCCTACTCCGAAGCCAACGTGCGCAAACTCGTGGACACGGGGCTCGCGCGTGTCATCGAGGTGGGGCCGCTCGCGCTCGAAGAGGTCCGGCAACTGCTCGCGGGCCTGGAGCTTCCGGGCGCAGAACCTCACGCCGAGGCGCTGACGCGCTACACGGGGGGCAACCCGCTGTACATCGTGGAGACGCTGAAGCACCTCATCGAAACGGACGCTCTCCACCGGGACTGGCCGCGCCGGCTCCCACCTCCGGGGCGAGTGGGGCCGCTCATCCAACGCCGTCTGGAGCGCCTCACACCCCTGGCCCGGCTCACGGCGCAGTTGGCGGCGCGAGCGGACCTCCACTTCCGAGCCGCATTGGCGCCCGAGGCGCTCCAGGTCAGCGTGGCGGAGCTGCACGCGGCGCTGTCCGAGCTGGAGTCCGCGCAGATCCTCGTAGCGGAGCGCTTCACCCACGACCTGGTGCTGGAAGCGGTCCACGCCAGCGTGTCCGACTCCGCCGCCCGCTTCCTGCACGGCCGGCTTGCACGCGTCTTCGAACGGGATGGCGCGCCCGCCATCATCCTGGCCCACCACTGGATGGAAGCGGGGCAGGAGGACCGCGCCCTGCCCTTCCTGCTCGCCGCCGCGCACGCGGACGAACAGTTGCTGCCCAAGGGACAGGCCGCCGGACACTACGCTCGCGCGGCGGCGCTGCTCGAAGCCGTGGGTCGCGGCTACGAGGCCGCGAACGCTCGCGCGGCCGAATCGCGATGCCGCCAGTCGGAAAGCGCATCTACGCCGGGTGCCTCCAGCGTGGAGCGCTGAGACGTCACGTCAGGGGCAGTAGGTGCGCAACCACCGACACCGCGACAGTCGAGATGTTTCGCACGGGCAATTCCTCTCAGTGAAGTTGCACGACACGCGCATCCTGCCGCAGCAGCCTGCTTCAGCCGAGGAAGAAGCGTGTTCCCTGGAAGTCATGCCGATGACTCGACAGGTAGGACTCCGACATACCTTTTTTTGGGGGGGCGGGCGCGGCTCGGGATTGAATGGACGCGGGCCGTGTTGACATGGGGACGCACCGCTTGGGTTATCGCCGCGAAACATCCACTCACGAGCCCTTTGACAGGCTGTCCTGGGCGGTCGGCCACAGGTGTGCTAACGCAACGGCCGTCCGCTCCACGGTCCCCTGAAGCAACCGGCAGCGACCACAGGCACTCATCGACATGCCAAGACCCCGTAGCCTTCGTTCCGCCCCCTCTCATCAATCCACGCGAATCACTCGCGTTCCCGCGTCATCCTTGCCGCCGCTGGAACGCGCGTTCCGCACCGTGCTGGCCGAGGAACTCGCCGGGCAACTGTCGCCGCTGACGGACACGCTTCTGCGCATCGCGGAGAGCCTGTCCCCCAGCGGCCTCCGGCGCCAGCCGCGGCGTGAGCTGCCGAACGCGGCCCTGGACGCCCTGGCGTCGTCGCTCGCGACCCTGGATACGGGGCCCGACGACGCCACCGAGGAAGAAGTCGCCCCGGAAGCCCGAGCCTGCGCCGTCATCGGCTGTAAGCGGCCGGTGCGCAGCCTGGGCTACTGCGCGGCCCACTACCAGAAGCGGCGCCTCATGGTGGCGTCCGGCCGCCTGCACCACGCGTGGACGGAAGACGCCGCGCCGAACAGCATTCCGGACGTCATCCTGGGCCGGAAGCGCCGCGAGTCTTCGGAGGCACCGGAGACCGCCGTCACCCCGGAGCCCGTGCGTCCCAGCGAGGGGCCTCGCGTCTGGGTCCGCAAGAAGGGCGCCAGCCCCGTGGTCCCGACGCCCAGTGGCGACAGCGCGCCGATTCTGCAGTTGGCCCAGGCTTCGGTGATTCCGACCGCGCAGCGCTCCGAGCGCGAGCAGGTGGCATCCATCGTCGAGCAGTGGGCCAGCGAGTTCCGGGCCAACAAGCATCGCTCGTAACGAGGAGCCGTGCCCCGTCGGGCCCCATGGGCCAGACGGGGCAGCGCGACATCCAACGCATCGCAGCATCCGTGAGTGGTGTCTGCCAATAGCACTGCCCATGACGGTCGCATGACAGTGGGTGGGCATGGTTCCAGGGACTCGAATCGGCGGCAGCCGCCGCCGTGCCAGCCCTGGACTTCCGAATGGACTCCGCGACCCGCAGCAGCGCCTTCACCTCACTCTCCCGAGACGCCGAGCGGAACCTCATCGCCCGCACGCGGCCCTTCGCTGCGCAGGACACGCGGCGGAGCTGGTGGGAAGTAGGCACCACCTTCGCGGCCCTGCTGGGCGCCATCGCGCTCGCCGCCCTTCCCTCCTGGTGGCCCCTGCGCATCGTGGGCAGCGTGGTGCAAGCGCTGGCGCTGATCCGCTCCTTCATCCTGGTCCACGACTACTTGCACGGTTCACTGCTGTCGGGCTCGCGGATCGCCAAAGCCCTGTTCCACACCCACGCGGTGCTGCTGCTCACGCCGCCGCGCGTCTGGACCGAGTCGCACAACCACCACCATGCGAACACGGCGCGGCTGGCTGCCTCCGCGTCAGGGACGTTCACCACGTGGACGGCGCAGCAGTGGCGAGAGGCCACGGCGCTGGAGCGGCTGGCCTACGTGGTGGAGCGGCATCCGCTTGTGATGATCTTCGCGTACCCGCTCGCGTTCCTGGGTGGGCTGTGCATCGTGCCTTTCGTGAAGCACCCGCTGCGCTACTGGAGCGCGGGCTTCGCCGTGCTCCTCCACGTGACCATCAGCGCGGCGGTGTTCCACTTCGGGGGCCTGGGCGTGTACCTCACGGCGATGGTGCTGCCGCTGTCCCTCGGCTACGCGCTGGGGGCGTACCTCTTCTTCTCCCAGCACAACTTCCCGGACGTCGCGCTGCGCGAGGACCCGGACTGGACGCACGCGAGCGCGGCCCTGGAGGCGTCGAGCTACCTGGCCTGCGGCCCCGTCATGGCGTGGTTCACCGGCAACATCGGCTACCACCACGTCCACCACCTCAACCCGCGCATCCCCTTCTACCGGCTGCCGGAGGCCATGGCCGCCATCCCCGAACTGCAGAACCCGCGCACCACCACCCTGCACCCCAGGGACGTGCTGGCCTGTCTGCGACTCAACGTCTGGGACGGAAAGCGGGGTCGCATGGTCCGGTTCCGGGACGTTCCCGCGTCACGCTGAGGGCGCCCGGCAGGGCCCCTAGGGAGCGGAAGGCTGGAAACGGTGATGCTGGCGCGTTGCGCGCGCCGGGCCGCCTGCTATAAGGCACGTCGTTGTGCACGCGCCCCGGCTTGGGGGAGCATGGCTGGACCTTTCTGGCGGACTTCCTCCAGAAAGCGCAGTGACTTGAGAGCACGACCCCGTAGCTCAGTTGGATAGAGCGGCGGTTTCCTAAACCGCAGGCCACAGGTTCGATTCCTGTCGGGGTCACTGCCCAAGTTGCTTTCCCGGTTGGAGTTCCGGCTCCGGAAAGACTGACGTACTGCCGGGTACGGTATCTCTCAGGATTCTTCCGAGGGAGAACGGATGGCCCCCCGCTTGGCGGGCGCGCGCTTGGCGAACCACGAGCGCACCGACACCTCCGGCACAGCCTCCACTGGAAGTGCCCCCTCCACGCCGAGTCGCACATCTAACCGGCGGCCGGCCCATGCAGCAGCATCCAGGACTCGCTGACGCGTCGCCTCTGAGGATTCAATCGCCTCCGAAGCGCACCAGTCTCGGGTGCCCCATCCTCATCGTCGGCCCTGCATCTCAATGGAGCGGAAGGCCAAACAGCTCGAGGAGTCTCTGGCGAAAGCCACCAGCCAGGAGAGCAGCCACCCGAGGCACAACAGCACGGGAACCATGGGTTGGCCCATTCACTAGCACACAGCGCAACTCTTGGAGAACGAGGGCGTCGCGGCGCGATTCATCGCCCCCCATTCGCTATCCAAAATCAGCATGCGATACGCTCCTCGCATGCCAACCAACCAAGCCAGCCCCAACAACGACTATCGCGAACACCTTGAGTCAAAAATCTCCAACCTCAACATGGAGAAAATTCAAAATACCATCACACAAGACGGCACACCAGATCCCGATCACAACCCCACAACAGATCTAACGAACCTCATCTCCCTCCTCAAGCTCATCGCCTCGATAGACATCAGCAACACGCCCTCAAAAACCAGCAAGGAGCTAAGAAGTCGCACTCACAGCGCAATCACCACCCTAACAACCCCCAGCAGCAGAAGGACACCAACCAACACCACCCCGCCAGAGTCATACAGCCAAGAAATAAGCAACCAGTACAACACCCTCTACAGAGTCGCCGCCCCGATAATCGCCCTCGAAATGCAAAGATCCCCCAACATCGAGAGCACCCAGTCAAAACTCGAAAACGAACTGGTAGCCGTCAAGAAGACGCGAGTCGAATGTGAACAACTTGCCGACGACCTCAAGAAGCTCTCCATAGATACGGTCATTGCCCGGCAGTCAGAGCACTTCGCCAACGAAGCAGTTGAGCACAAAGACTCTGCAGCCAAGTGGCTCATTGGCGTCACGGCCACAGCAACAATTATCGCAGCGATCGCATGGTTCGCCAGCGTAAACACTCCTGCGGCCCTCGTACAAGGCTCAATGCCTCTGACGATATTTGCATACGCCCCCAGATTCCTCGTTTTGTCGGTCGCATTCTACGCGCTCTCGCTCTGCGCTCGGAACTACAGAACAAGTCGGCACAACTACATTGTCAACAGACACAGATCAGTTGCGCTTAGCACGTTCGGCGTATTCGCGGCGTCTGCGGCAAACGAACGAGTCAAAGACGCAATTCTAGCTCAGGCTGCGAGCACGATCTTTTCGCCGCAGCCGAGTGGGTACTCTGTCGAGCAAGCGGAACCGCTCCCACAGGCAACTGCCGTGGAACTGCTACAGCGCATTTCTCCAAAGTAACCACCCCAGATTTTGCCTGAGCACCTCAGTCACTCTCTGCGCCCGGGTTGATAAGGGCTTCCACCGCGACGCAACCCATCTCCCAGTGCAATCGCAATGCATGGTTGACAATCGCCGAATTGCTGCCCATCAGGCAGGGAGGCGGTTGGCGCATTTTGGCAGTGACATCCGCCAGCCCAGGAGGACTACTGGCCGAAGCCAGCCCCCTCAACCATCTGTCACAGGCGCCGAGCAATCACGGGCCCGGAACCTGTCAACGCGAGCGAGACAGTGAGTTCGAGAGATTACTGCGCAGCTTCCTGTGAGGCGGAGAGACACGCCGGGGGCAACTCCAACGCTTCTTCGACAAGCTCATTCCCGCATTCAACTACCTCGACGGCGTCGCGCGCGCAGCGCTTCCCCACGAGCGTGAAGACGAGGCCGCAGTTGACGGAGCTCATGACCATGTTCGTGTGGCAGTTCTCCGTCCAGCACACGGTCGTAAATGAGGAGGCGTACAACCATGCGGCGTTCGCCCCCAACGCCTCCACGCGCATGTACGCCCCGCCCGCGGGAAAACCATCCAGCAAATGGAGTCCCGCCGACGTCATCGCCTGCATGCCTTCGCAGACGAGGAACTATCCGGACTTGCGCGACATGAACATCCGCGCTCGACGTCCTCCAGGACTCATACCTGTTCAATGACAGCAAGCTGCGCGCGGTGGTGGAAAACTCTTCCAGGACATCCGCGCCGTCGGCGACGCAATCCAAATGCGGCAGGCCCGAGACATTGCCCGCTACCTGGCGCTGAACCCAGACAGCAATCACGTGCCGGAGACAGTGCTCTTCAATCTCCCATCGCCCATCAATGTCATGAACACCATCCAGACATAGCCCGAGGACCTCACAATGAAGGGCATCCGCCACGGAGCGGCGCTCTTCCCGCGCGGGCGCCTCGCCGACAGACCGAATGGGCCCGTTCGCATCCCGACAGTCCGCAGCCCCCAGGTGCCATTGACGCGTTCTCTGGCTATCCTGAGAACGCATCACCTTCTCACAAAAGGAGAATTCATGCGTACGGGCATCATGGTGGGACTGCTGGCAGTAGGGCTGATGACGGGCTGTGGCGGCATCGAAGAGGAGGCCGCCGCCGGGCTCGAAACGGAGGCCCAGGCGATCCCCTGTCGTGACATCACCGGCCGGGACTACGTCATCACGTACTACGCGGAGCCCGCGAAGGTCACCAAGGTCGGTGAGCTCCTCTGCGGCTGCAGCACGCCGGAGACGGTCCTCAACGGCACGAAGACCTCCTACTACGAGAAGGTCTACGGCTGCTTCGCGATGTAGCGAAAACGCCCCGCACGACCTGACACGGCGGAACGGCGCGCGGGCAACGGAAACCCGTTGCTCGCACGTCCGTGGAGGACCCGTCAGGGACTCAATGCGTCCGGTAACAGTAACGCCCTGGGTCACCCTGCGTGCAATCCTCGGGACAGGTCCGGGCCGTCTCCCCAGGGCAGCACGCGCCGTTTCCACAGAACTCGCCACGTGGGCAATCCAGGGGACAACTCAGCCGTTCGCCGATTTCGCAGACACCGTCTCCACAGATCGCGAGCGAGGCTTCCGACGTGGCGAGCGCCTCATCCTGCGCGCCCTCCGAATCCATGGCGCCAACGCCACAGCCCACGGCCACTCCCACCACCAGGGACAGCACAACATTCCAAGCTGCCTTCATGGGACGCTCCTCGCTCGGGTTGCACGATGAAAGGGATACGCCCGAATGCTCGCACGGTTGAGCTAGCGCAAAAGATGCGCCGTGTTGGCCCCGTGCATCACCCTTCGAATCCGTGTATCTACGGGCTCCACGTTTGCCAATTACCCGACGTTTTCCGGACCTCGCTCGGAGGAGACCGCCATGCTGGACCGCCCCATGTACCTCAAGCCGAACGTCGCCATCGAGCCGCTCTACAATCAATGGTACGCGTGGTGGTACCTGCTGTCTCCGGCGACGGCCCCGCTGTTCGTGACGAACCTGCACCAGAAGCTGATGCAGTCCTTCGTGGCGAACCCGGACGTGCACGTGGCGGCCCTGAAGAACCCGATGCTGATGGGCGGCCCGTTCATCAACCACCCGGCGGCGAAGGCCTCGCGCGTGAAGGAGCTCCTGGAGCGGACGCAGAAGGAGCAGGCCAACATGCTCGCGTACACCAAGGCGGTGGCCGAGCTGGAGCAGCTCATGGCGCCCAACAACGGCGGCTCCCTGGAGGGCCTCTACGCCAAGGTGCCCGACATCCTCCGCGGCTACGTGGAGCTCACGTACGACCTGAGCAACCGCGCCAGCGCGCGGTACATCGAGCCGCTCCTGTACCGCAGCCCCTTCCACAAGGAGTCCTCGCAGAGCGTGACGCTCATGCAGGTGGACGGCGACTGGCGGCCCTACATCTTCAGCACGCCCCGCCTGGAGGAGGACACGCCCCTGTGGCTGCGCGTCCCCTACAAGCACGAAGGCCTGGACGCCCTCTTCCGCATGCGCCACACGCCGGGCTCCCCCGGACAGGTCGCGGAGATGCTCGGCGTGCCCGCCTCCGCCGCGGACGCCTTCGCCGCGCTCTTCACCGACGTCGAGCCCCGCCGCACGGAGCGCTACACCGGTGAGGGCGTGCGCGTGCGCTACTTCGGCCACGCCTGCGTGCTGCTGGAGACGAAGGACGTCAGCATCCTCACCGACCCCGTCATCAGCTACGAGTTCCCCACGGACCTCCCCCGCTTCACCCACTCCGACCTGCCCGAGCGCATCGACTACGTGGTCCTCACGCACGGCCACGCCGACCACCTGATGATGGAGACGCTCATCCAGCTGCGGCACCGGGTGGGCTGCATCATCGTCCCGCGCAACAACGGCAACTCGCTTGCGGACCCGTCGCTGCGGCTGATGCTCCACCACAACGGCTTCAAGAACGTGGTGGAGATTGACGACCTCCAGGAGATTCCCGTGCCGGGCGGCTCCATCACCGGCCTGCCCTTCTTGGGCGAGCACAGCGACCTGGCCATCCAGGCCAAGACAGCGCACCTGGTGCGCCTGGGCGGCAAGTCCATGCTGATGGCCGCGGACTCCAACGCCATCGAGCCGCGCATGTACCAGCACCTGCGCGACATCGTCGGCACCATCGACGTGCTGTTCCTCGGCATGGAGTGCGAAGGCGGCCCGATGAGCTGGATGTACGGCCCGCTGCTGTGCAATCCCCTGCCCCGGAAGATGGACCAGGCCCGCCGGCTCAACGGCTCCGACAGCGCCCGCGCCATCGAAATCACCAACTACCTGTCGCCCAAGGAGGTCTACGTCTACGCCATGGGCCAGGAGCCGTGGCTGCGCCACGTGATGATCCTCGTCTACGACGACAAGGCCCCGCAGATTGTCGAGTCGAACAAGTTCCTGGAGCACTGCCGCACGAAGGGCATCCAGGCCGAGCGCCCCTACGTGAAGATGGAGCGCATCCTCGCTTGAGTCCGCGCCTCCGTTCCCCCGAGGTGCGCGGACGTTCCGCCACCTCGGGGACGCGCTTCACGCCGCCGCGGCGGCGTCGAGCAGGCCCCGCTTTCGCAGCGTCTCCAAGACGCGCCACAGGCCCGCCTCCACGGTGTCCACATCCGAGTGGACGGTGACGTCGGGCGCGTCAGGCGCCTCATAGGGGTCCGACACGCCGGTGAAGTGCGCCAGCTCGCCGGCCAGCGCCTTCTTGTAGAGCCCCTTCACGTCCCGGGCGATGAGCACGTCCAGAGGCGCCTGGACATAGATTTCCACGAAGGGGATGCCCGCTTCCTCGGCCAGCCGGCGCACCTCGGCGCGCGAGCTCGCATAGGGCGAAATGGCCGCGGCGATGACGCCCACCCCGTGCTTCGCCAGCAGCCGGGCCACATGACCGATGCGGCGCACGTTCTCCTCGCGGTCCTCGCGGGTGAAGCCCAGCCCGCGGGACAGCCAGGTGCGCACCTCATCCCCGTCCAGCACCTCCACGGGCATCGACGAGGCCAGGTGCGCACGCAGTGCACGGGACAAGGTGCTCTTGCCCGCACCTGACAGACCTGTCAGCCAGAGTATGAAGCCCGCGGAACGCCCCATTGTGACTCCAGAACGACGCCCCTGCGCGTCCCCGAAACGCTAACACGCCACGCGGCCTCCGGGACTTGACCCGTTTTCCGTGGCCATGCGACAGAGCCTTCACGTCATGCAAAGCGCGTCCAACTCGAGCCCTCATGCCCCCGACCGCTGGTTCCCCACCCGGAAGCCGTTGACGGACCCACGGCTGCGGCTGTTCTGTCTGCCGTACGCCGGTGGCAGCGTGGCCATCTACAACCAGTGGAGCCAGGGCCTGCCGGCGGGTGTGGAGCTGTGCCCCGTCCAGCTTCCCGGGCGCGAACGCCGCCTGTCCGAGAAGCCCATTGGCAGCCTGCCTGCCCTGGTGGACGCGCTGCTGCCCGCCATCGCGCCGCTGCTGGACCGGCCCTTCGCCTTCTTCGGCTACAGCATGGGCGCTCGCATCTCCCTGGAGCTCGCCAGGCGCCTCCAGGCTCGCAATGGCCCGCGCCCCGTGGGCCTGTTCCTGGGGGCCGCCGGGCCGCCGTCCGTCAACACCCGCGAGCCCATCCACCATCTGCCCGAACCGGAGTTCATCGCGCAACTGCGGCGCTATGACGGCACGCCCGAGGAGATCTTCCAGCACCGCGAGCTGCTGGAGCTGGTGCTGCCCATGCTGCGCGCCGACTTCGGCATCGCCTTCACGGAGGACGGCCCCCAGCCCGCGAAGCTGGAGGTCCCCATCTCCGTCGTCGGCTCGCCCGAGGACAAGCACGTCCCCACCGCGAACCTGGAGCGCTGGCGCGACGAGACGCGGAGCGAGGACGTCCGCGTCCGCCTCTTCCCCGGCGGCCACTTCTTCATCAAGTCGCAGCGGGACGCCCTCCTCGCGCACATCAGCGAGGACCTGAACCGGTGGATGGGCCGCGCGCCCTGAGCCCGCCGTCTACGCCGCCTGGAACCGGGGCGGCGTGTCCCCGGCCAGCGGCACCGTGAACTGCCAACGCACCGACAGCGGCTGCCCACGGGGCCGGTTCACCGCCACTGCCGCCTGGTGCCGCTCCGACGGGCGCAGCTGAACGAACTGCCACGCCTCCGGCACGTCTTGCATCCGCGGGTCGAAGGAGATGCGCGGCGCCTGTCCCGGCTCCAGGTGGAAGGCGAACTGGTCCAGCGGCAGTGACAGCCCCGCGCCGCGCGCCTTGATGTAGGACTCCTTCAGCGTCCAGTACTCGAAGAAGCGCTCCCGGTGCCGCTCCGCCGGCAGGGCCTTCAGCGCCGCCACTTCCGAGGCGGCGAAGTAGTGGTCGGCGATCTCCACCGTCTCCCCCTTCCGCTGCGCGTCCTCCACGTCCGCGCCCAGCTCCGCGTCCCAGCCCACCGCCACCAGCGCCATGCCGTCGGTATGGGACAGGTTGAAGCGCAGCTTCGGGCCCCACTCCCCCCGCACCACCGGCCGGCCGTACGTGTTGGTGTCGAAGGCCCAGGCCTCCGGCGCCACCGGCGCGTAGCGCGACAGCGTCAGCCGCACCAGCGCATGGCTCACCAGGTACTGGCGCTGGTGCCGCTCGAAGCGGAAGCGCTGCTGCTTGTCGCGCTCCTTCGCGTCCAGCAGCGCCCAGTAGGCATCCAGGAGGCGCCGGTCGTCGATGCGCTCGGGCTCGACAATCCATACATGGACCTCATCCGGACGCAGCGCGAGGGGCTGGAAGTCTGTCGGCATGCCCCCTTTCTACCACCGCCACCTGTTCGCTCCTGCGTGCTTCTGCGTGGCATGGCCACTGATGGCCACTATCTCTGACCCCGAGGCAGTTGGCACACGCCGTCGTCCCCGCCAACCTTTCGCTCGCCCATCTTGAGGGTCGTGACGGTTGCAGGGGCAGCGACAAGGGCTGCTCGTGGCGTGATGGGGGGCGGGGACGGATGGAGCTCTTTCCAATTCAGTTACTTTTCATGGTGGTTCTGATGAACCGCTATGTCCTCGGGCCATTGCTACGGCGCCTGAAGGGGCGGAAGTTCGACAGAGTCGACGACACCTACCTGCCGCGAGTCGCCATCGTCATCCCGCTGTTCAACGAAGGCGAAGGCATCTACCACGGCGTTCGCAGTCTCCTGGAGCAGGACTATCCCAGCCACCTGCTGCAAATCGTGGTGGTGGATGACTGCTCCAAGGATGACAGCTACGCCTGGGCGCTGAAGGCGGCGGAGGGAAATCCCAACGTCATCGTCATGCGCAACCCGGAGAACATGGGCAAGCGCAAGGGCATCAACCGCGCGGTGAAGGCCGCCACGGACGCGGAAATCATCGTGTCGGTGGACTCGGACGTCATCGTCGACAAGGCCGCCGTCCGCCAACTGGTGCGCCGCTTCGTCAGCCCGCGCATCGCCGCGGTGGGCGGCCGAACCTACGTGACGAACCGTCATCAGAACTGGATGACGCGGATGATTGAAATCAAGTTCCACTTCGCCCAGGAGTGGCTCAAGGACCTGGAGCGCAGCTTCCGCCAGGTGATGTGCCTGTCGGGCTGCCTCACCGCGTACCGCCGCCACGTGCTGCTGGAGCTGGAGCCCATCCTCGAGGCGCGCGCCATCGCGGGCATCCCCATCAAGTACGGCGAGGACCGGTTCCTCACGCGGCAGATCGTCAAGCACGACTACGAGACGGTCTACACGCTGGACGCCTTTTGCTTCACCGCCGCGCCGTCGACGCTGGCCGGGTACTTCTCCCAGCAGCTCCGGTGGCGCCGCTCCAACCTGGTGGACCTGCTGGGCGGCCTGTCACACGCCTGGCGGCTCCACCCGGTCGTGGCGGTCCACTACGTGTCGCAGCTCGCGCTGCTCCTCTCCTACCCGCTGGTCATCGTGCACAACGTCCTGACCGGCGAGTTCTGGGACATCCTCGCCTTCCACTTCCTGGTCATCGGATTGCTGGGGGTCATCTATCGCATCGAAACACGGCACCTTCCCGCGGACCGACGCGTCCACGGCGCCAGCTTCCTGCCCATGGCCCTGCTGATGCCGGTGACGTACGCGCTCTTCACACCGCTGGCGCTGCTGACGCTGGACTCGGGGAGCTGGGAGACACGGGGCAGCGCCAACACCGCTCCCGAGACGTCCCCGGTCGACTCCGGGGGCCGCTTTCCTCCCACCCATGCTGGTGAGGGCACTACGCCATGAACCAACGCGTCGCCAATCGCGTCAACAGCATCGCCGTATCGGCCTACAAGTTCATCGGTTCCCTGCTGCTCGCGCTCATCATGCTCGGGCTGGTGTCCTTCCTGTCCGTCCAGGGCTTCTTCCTGGTGAGCCGCAGCTGGGTGACCCCCACGGTCATCTCGCCTACGGACCCGCAGATTCTCACGCTCAATACGCAGGTGGCCGCGCAGACGTCCGCGCGCGACCACGTGTTGTCGGACCGGCGTTCGGTGGAGAACCGCATCTCCGACGCCGAGCGCACCGTCGCCGCGGAGCGCGCGTTCCAGCAGCGCTTCCTCGTCGCCCTGCGCGGCGAGCGCGACGCCAGGGACCGGGTGGCACGGCGGCTGGCGTTGCTGCGCCGGGAGTACAGCAGCGCCCGGGCGGAGATTCTCCAGTCCAACCGTGCCTTCGCCGGACTGGCGCGCACGCGCACCGACGCGCTGTACGACGCGCGCATGATGGAGCAGGAGGAGAAGCTCACCATCAACCACCACCTGGCGCAGCTGGCGCAGAGCAACCTGGCACTGGCGCAGTCCTCGGCGGACCTGGAGACGCGGCTGGATTCGCTCCAGCGGGAGATTGCCGGCCTCTCGGCGGTGCAATCCGGGATGGGCAAGAACGAGACGCCCCAGGGCATGACGTCCGACGTGCTGCTGCTGGAGCGCGAGTACACGCACTCCGTCCTGGAGCAGGCCCGCGCGGAGGCGACGCTGAAGAGCCTCCAGACGGACCTGGCCGCCCTGGACGAGGTGGCCCTGCGCTACGACACGCTGATTGCGTCGCTGCGTGCGTCCCCGTACCTCAAGGCTATCGAGAGGGACCTCACCGTCGCATTCGTCCCGTACGAGAACATCCCGAACGCCGAGCAGGGCACGCCGCTGTACTCGTGCGCGGCCAAGGTCCTCTGGTGCCATGAGGTGGGCGTCATCGGGCGCGTGCTCGAGGGCGAGGTGTCCCTCAAGCACCCCATCCGCCAGTACATGCTCCGCGGCGTCATGGTGGAGGTCCAACTGACGGACGCGCCTTCCGCCCGGGAAGACCTGCTCCACCTGGGCCGGCCGCCGCTGCTGCTGTGAATCCCACCACCCTTTGACTGGAGACGGCCTCGGAGCCGGAGACACTCGACCATGCGGATGACCGTCACTTGTGGCGCATTGCTGTCACTTGCCGCGCGCCTGGCGCTGGCCCAGCCGGCGCCTCCTCCCGCGGGAGAACTCACGTCACCGTCCCGCGAGGACCGGGCCGCCGGTTACTGCGACTTCGTCCGCGGCGTGGGCAGCGCGGAGGCCGCGCTCGAACTGGCGCCCGAGCTGTTCGGGGCCTTCGGCGTGGTCAACGCGGGCGAAGCCAGCAGTGGCGCCGGTACCACGCCGTTGGGTGAGCCCACCCCGCGTGTGACGGCGGGGTTGATGTACGACCTCGTGGGCATCTACCGCGGTCGAGCCATCCACAAGCGTGCGGAGGCGGACTGCCGCCGTCAACGGGCGATGGTGGTGCTGGAGTCCGCCATCCGCCAGGGGAGCGGCCTGGGCGAACAGGCCGCGCTGGAGGCTCGAGCTCGCGTTCTGGAGGAGGCGCTGCCCCACGCCGAGGCGCTGCTCACGTCGCTTCGCAACGACATGAAGCAAGGCCTGGTGACGCTGGAGGAGCTGAACGCGGTGCAGGTCCGGCTGGATGGGCTGCGTCAGCTCTCGAGCAACACCCAGATTGCTCGCGAGCGGCTGGCGGCACGGCCTCGGGTTCAAGAAGGTCAGCGGCTGGAAAGTGTGCTGAACGAGCTGCGAGCCGCGGATGACCAGCTCGAGGCGTATCACGGTGCGCTGCGCAGCTCGCGCGCCTGGCGCGTCAGCGTGCGCGGTGGGTACGACAAGCTCATCGACGTCGACCAGGACCTGCCCCTCTTCGGGCAGCTCACGCTGTCCTACAATCTGGGCCATCTGTGGCTGGGCTCGGCCAACGCACGGGCGAGGGAGGGCCGCCGTCGCGCGACGCTCGATGATGTGTCGGGCGTGCCCCAGCGGGTCAACGAGCTGGTCGCCGAGCTGCGCACCGTCCACCGCACCGAGGAGGGCCGGTTGCGTGAGGTGAGCACCCTGGTGTCGGACCTGGAAGCGCAGCTGCAGTCCATGGACGCGCTCCAGACGCGGGAGATTCGCCGATTCCGCGGCTACCTGATGATGGAACTCACCCGCCTGCGCGCGGAGCAGGCCTATTTGCGTGCCCATGTGGAATCGCTTCAGTCCTTCCTGGGGGCCCGGTCGCCGTGACACCGCGCCGGCTGCTCGTGGGCTGCGGCGTCCTGGCCTCGCTGCTGGGCGCCGACTCCAGTCCAGCGAATGAGGGCTGGAATGGCGATGTGGCGCCACGGCTCGCTCCGAACGAACGGGGTGAGCCGCGACGCCCAGGGGCTCCCCGGAAGAAAGGCTGGCCCATGCTGACGCGCGTCCCATTGTCCCGACTGAAGGTTACTGAAGGAAGCCTGGAGCCCGGACCCGGCGAGCAGCTCCTCGTCGACGGGCCGCGCATGCGCGCCATCGTTCCTGAAAGCACGACGAGCGACGTGGCGCTGCGCTTCACCCTTCTAGGCCCCACTGAGCGCCAGGTGGCCCTGGCTTCGGGGGAGCAGCGCCAGCAGGTGGGCCTCAAGCTCTTCGCGGTGGATGCCTGCAACGTGCTGTACGCGATGTGGCGGCTGGCACCCAAGCCGGGCATCGTCGTCAATTTCAAGCGCAACCCGGGGCAGCACACCAGCCGCGAGTGCGGAAACCGGGGCTACACCCTCCTGCACCCCGAGCAGCACGTCCGGCTCGAAGCGCCCTCGACAGGGGAACCTCACACGCTGCGGGCCCAGTTCGACGGCAAGGTCCTCCGCGTCTGGGCGGACGACACGCTCGCGTGGACGGGCGAGGTGCCCGAAGAGGCGCTCGCGCCGGATGCCCCGGTGGGCCTGCGCTCGGACAACGTTCGGCTGAGTCTTCAGCTCTCCACGCCGCCGCCCTGAAGTGCGGGCCCTCCGCGCTTGCGTCGCCCCCTGAGCGCCACGGCAACCGCGCGGCGCCCAGGGAACACGGCACTACAACTGAGGCTGCGGGTCCGTCGCCGGCGTCTGGGGCTTCTCCTGCTCACGCTCGGGCAGCAGCTCCGCGCAGAGCGTGGACGTGTTCTGCGTGCACACGCCCCCGGCGTCCAGGTCGAACTGCCAACGGTGGCGCGGGCACACCAGGTAGCGCCCCTCCTCTACCCAGCCCTCGGACAGGTCGGCGCCCTGGTGGGGGCAGAAGCGCTGGATGGAGAAGCGCCGTCCACCGGCCTCCACCACCGTTCGCTCCCGCTGGGACTCGGTGGAGCGGATGCCGTCGCAGAACTCGCGCATGTCCTCGATCTCCACACCCAGGAAGCCGTGCAGCACCGGCTCGTACACGTCCGGGTTGCGACTCAGGCGCAGGCGGAACGACAGCAGGAAGTCCTCCCACGTGAGCTTGCGGTCCAACACGCGCCCCACGTCGGCCGCGCTCGTCTTCAGCGTGTAGCGAACCTCTTCCTGGATGTCCGCCACCACGTGGACACGGCGCGACTTGAAGTCCACGCGCAAGAGCCGGTCCGGAAGCTCCGTCAGCTCCACGTAGAGCGGCATGCCCACGCGCTCGTGCAGGTCGAGGAGGTCCAGCTTGCGCTGGAGTTCCACGCGCAGCCGCTCGTGAATCTCCGCCACCTCCGCGACGAGCAGGTTTCGCCGCCGCTCGCGGAACACAGACTCCTGCCGCTTCGCGTAGGCGTGCAAGTACGCCTTCATGTTCTCCGGCGTCACGCGCTCGGCCACCTGCGAGACGAACTCCAGCGACTTCGCGTCCAGCACGTCCCCGGGCATCGGCTCCAGGTAGCGCGTCTTCCCCTGGGGCAGACGCTGCCGCAGAAAAGCGAAGAGCTGCGTCGCGTTCGGGAAGATGTTCACCTTCTCGAAATTGAGGTGGAACTGCGCCGGGTCCAGGAAGGCCGCGGGCCCGGCCGCCGCGATGTACGCCCGCGGCTGAATCACCTCGAGCGTGCGCGCCACCGCCTCGAACTTGCTCTCCCGCTTCTTCAGCGAGATGGCCGCATAGGTCTCCGCCGGGTACTCGTAGCAGGTGGGGTGCCAGATGGCCCCGGAGAACTGCGCGGAGAACACGTCGATGGGCCCCTCCTCCGCGACGATGCGCCCCATCCGGTCATGGAGCTTGCAGTCGTTGATGTTGAGGAAGCACTGCCCGTCACCGCGCACCATCACCGCGGAGTCACGGTTGGTCCCCTGCTCCGACACGAACAGCTTCACGTAGCCGCCCTTGATGGGGACCTCGTGGCCGTCCTCGCAGGCGATGACCTGCTTGCAGCCATACCTGGCGAACACGTCCTGCAGTTCGGAGCGGTGGAAGCGCGGCACCAGCACCGTGAAGTCCCTCTGGCGGAGGGTGGCCAGGAACTCCGGGTCGAAGTGGTCCTTGTGCTCGTGACTGACGTAGAGGTAGCGCGCCTTGCCGGGCGTCTCCAGCTTCTCCCGCACGCGCGGCGCCAGGTGGTGGTTGCACGGCAGCTGCATCCACGCCGAGTCGAATGCCCCGCGGGACGACAGCCACGGGTCCATGACGACAATGGCCCCCGCCGTCTCCACGACGAACCCGGCGTGGCCCAGGAAAGTAATGTGCATGGGAAGTCTTCCTCTCTGACAGCCAGTGGGCCGGCCTGAGCGCCGAGCCCCGGCAAAACAGGGCTGCCGGCGGCTGGCTGGCGCGTCGACGCCCGCAAGGTGGGGAGGCCGAAGCCGCACTCGCCACCCGCCCGGGAGGTGGACCTTCCCGTCCATGGACGCACGAAGGGCGCGGAGGACCTCGTCGGGTCCCCCACGCCCTCGTGTGACCGCGGACTTCCGTGTTCAGGCGCGCCCCGTTCAGCGGACGCGCCAGGAATCAGCGGCTCACTGCTCCGGCGCGATTTCGCGCACGGACAGCCACTTGAAGTCCACGTCGTCGGTGCTGTCCCAACGGAACGTGGCGATGGGGCCGCCCCACGTGAGCGGAATCGCGCCATCCGCGCCGCCGCAGTGCTCGGCGTCACCACCCCAATCACCGGCGTCCACGAAGTCGTAGACCTTCTCCCAGGAGACCTTGTCGGCGTTCTCGTTGAGGTACATCTCCAGGTGCACGGCCTCCTTGCCGTTGACCTGCGTGTTCCGCATCACCGTCTTGAAGCCCACCCAGCGGCCCGTCAGCGGCTCCGTCACCTTCTTGTACGGCGCCTGCTCGTAGGAGACGTGCCACGCCTCCTTCTGGAAACGAGCCTGGCCATTGAAGTGCAGCGCGCCCTTGTAGCTGCTGCCCTCACAGCCCTCGTGGTCGTCGTTGTGCTTCCCGCCACGCGCATACATGTCGAAGTTGTCGGACTCATCGGACGCGGAGTTGAGCTTCACGAAGCCCGTCATCTCGATGTTCTTCCAGTCGTTTGGCGACTGCATGTAGCCACGGCTGGCGAGCACGTCACGGTCATACGTGGCGATCTCTTTCGGCTTGTAGCCGGTGGACGTGAAGACGTTCATGCGCACCTTGTCGCTCTTGAGATTCCAGGAGCCGTCCGAGTTGCGCGTGAGGTCGTCCTGCGGGTCGAAGCGGCTGTCGGACATCGCGTCGTCGGCCAGGAACCACTGCTCACCGCCGGCGGCGGACGGGTGGATCATCGTCACGCCGAACTTGTCCGCGCCCGACGCGACAGGCTGCTCGGGCTCGGTCGACGGGTTCTCGGGATGGGTCGAGGGCTCGTCGGGCGGCGTGGTGGCGACAGGCTCATCCGGCGAAGTGTCAGAATCCCCAGGCTCCGGGGTGCCGGGAGTCTGGCCACCGGGCGTCTGCTCGGACGGAGAGGGAGCAGGCACCTGCGGAGACTGGCCAGGGGTCTCGGTCCGCCCTGGCGCGTTGGAATCCTCGTTACCAGCTTCATTCCCGCAGCCCGTGATGGCGGCCAGAGCGAAGAGCGCACCACACGTCGAGGACAGAAAACGATTCCGAGTCAAAATAGCGTCCTTACTGCTTGAGGCATGAGGGTGACGAGTCCCCAGGCGCCTATCGCCTGGAGTTGGCTCGACGCGTCCTTCCGTCGGGTGGGGTAGCTGCCTCAGGGACGGTGACGCCTGGCTGGTCTCATAGCCCCGTGTTTGATTTTTCCAACCGGGACGGTTCCAAACCCGTCGCCTTCAAAACCACTTCCCAAACATCTGGGATGTTTTTGACTGCCCGTATGCCCACCAGGCCACAGAGGGAGCACGGACGCATTTTGCCCGGGTCCTTCGGTTTTTCAGATGGAGTGCAGCTGGAATTCCTATTTGTGGAAGGCTCGGATGACTCCTATCTGACGCCCCCATATGGAAACCTTCCCAAGCGTCGGCAGCCCGGGCCTGTGGGCCGGCTTTATCGCCTTCGTCATCGCGATGCTGGCGCTCGATCTCGGCGTCTTCCACCGCAAAGCCCACGTGGTGAAGTTCAAGGAGGCCCTGGGCTGGAGCGCGTTGTGGGTCAGCCTGGCGCTCGTCTTCGGCGCGGGTGTCTGGTGGAAGTTCGGGCCTGAGCCCGGCCTCCAGTTCATCACCGGCTACCTCATCGAGAAGTCGCTCTCCGTCGACAACATCTTCGTCTTCGTCGTCATCTTCTCGGCGCTGCGAATCCCCGCGCTGTACCAGCACCGAGTCCTCTTCTGGGGCATCCTCAGCGCGCTGGCGCTGCGAGCCATCATGATTTTCGCGGGCGTGGCGATGCTGGCCCGCTTCCACTGGCTCATCTACGTCTTCGGCGGCTTCCTCATCATCACGGGCGTGAAGCTCTTCCTCCAGCGCAACAAGGAGGACAACCCGGAGGAAGGCGCGCTGATGCGTCTTGCCCGGCGGACCATCCCCTCGACGCCCAACTTCGACGGGCACCACTTCTTCACCGTGGAGAACGGCCGCAAGCTGGCCACGCCGCTGCTGATGGCGCTCCTGCTGGTGGAGGCGTCGGACATCCTCTTCGCGCTCGACTCCATCCCCGCCATCTTCGCCGTGACGACGGACCCCTTCATCGTCTTCACGTCCAACATCTTCGCCATCCTCGGCCTGCGCTCCATGTTCTTCATGCTGGCCGGCGCGGTGGAGAAGTTCAGCTACCTGAAGGTGGGCCTCTCCGCGGTGCTCGTCTTCGTCGGTACGAAGATGGCGATCATCGACTTCGTGAAGATGCCGCCCGAGGTGTCCCTGTCGGTCATCGCCGGCCTGCTGGGCGCGAGCATCGTCGCGTCGCTAATCAAGTCCCGGCACGCGCCCACCAGCGACGCCGACGCGCCCAAGGTCTGAGCCGCACCGCGGCCTCACGCCGCGATTCCAAGCCCACTCCGCGCAGCATGCGGGGTGGGCTTTCTTGCGTCTGGCGCGACGGTGAATGCGGAGCCCGCAAAGCAGAAAGGCCGTGAGTCCCGATTCGGACTCACGGCCTTTCTTGAGTGGGCGCAGCAGGGTTTGAACCTGCGACCCCTGCCGTGTGAAGGCAGTGCTCTACCGCTGAGCTATACGCCCTTCTGCTTTCTGCTGCCCGCCGCCGGTGTTGCCAGCGGCGAACGCGGGTGTAGATGCCATTCGCCCGCTCAGGTGTCAACGCATTTTCGACTACAGCGCGCCGAGCTTCTCATCGAGCTCGCGCAGCCGGCGCTTGAGGCCGGACAGCTGCTTGCCCAGGGCCTTGAACTCGCTGCGGGGCGCGAAGTTCAGCGCCTTCATCAGCTCCTCCTGCCCCCGGTCGAGCGCCTGCTTGCCGCGCTGGGCTTTCCCAATGGCGTTGGCAATGGCCATCGCGCGACGGTCGTCGGCCATGAGCTTCTCCATGGCCTTGCCCGACACATTGAGGGCCTGCTTCTTCAGGTCGTCCTTGATTCCCATGGGGTCTCTCGCTCAGGGCTCGTCGATGAACTGCGTCTGCAGCTGCGCGAAGACGCGGTCGGCGATGCCCTTGTACTTCATGCGTTCGATCAGCGGCTGCAGGTCGCCCTTCATGGAGATGCGGCGCTTGAGCACCGCCTCCACCGGGTCCAGCGTCCCTTTGAGGAGCTGCTTCCAGACGCTGTAGGGCGCGCGGGCCAGGTACACCGGCTCCAGCTCGTCCAGGTCGTCTGGATCCGCCAGGACGCGCGCCTTCTCGATGCGGCAGTCACCGGGGACGACGTGCACCACGAAAGCCTTCGCCAGCTTGCCGGGCTCGGCTTCCACCACCGCCCCGAAGTCGCCCTTCCAGCCCTTGCCGGCCATGGCGCACTCGGGATCCTCATTGGTGAGGCGGACCGCTTCGTCCACCCACTCCTTCGACGGGAACTTCGCCATCTGGACTCCTAGCCCCTCCGGAAGATGCTCTTGATACTGGAGAAGAGCCCCCGGTCGTCGCTCCCGCTGTTGCTGGAGCTGGGCACCTGCTGTGAGTGACGCGACGCGACCTCCTGGAGCGCCCGCTTGAGCTGCTCCGGCGTGTCGCGGGTGGCGAGGTCCACCTTGCGCATGCCGCTCGCTTCCTCCACCGTCACCTGGAGCAGACACTCCTCGGTGAGGCGGAAGTCGATCTTCCGGCCGGCGGCGGCCGAGGGCACGCGAACCGTGCCCAGATATTCGTTGTCCACCAGCAGGTCACTGTCCCCCTGGTAGATGTCCAGCTCGATGAAGGGCGAGCCCGGCTCCTTGGGAGGAGGCAGACGGAAGCTCTTCACCATGGGAATCAGCGAGTTCTTCTCGATGATGCGCTTCACGCGCCCGTTGGGCATCGCGTAGCCGATGGGCATGGACAGCGCGTCCAGCAGCGTCACCGCGTCGATGCTGCCCAGCGAGTCGCCCAGCAGCGCCGCGCCCAGGGCCACGCACTCGTCCGGGTGGACGCCCTTGCGCGGCGCCTTGCCGAAGTGCGCCTGGATCTTCTGCTGCACCAGCGGCATGCGGCTCTGGCCGCCCACCAAGATGATCTCGTCGATCTCCGCGCGGGAGATGCCCTTCTCCGCCAGCACCCGGTCGCAGATCTCGAAGGTGCGGTCCACCAGGTCGCCGGTGAGGCTGTTGAGGAACTCGCGCGTCAGGGGGATGCGCATGTCCATCGGCTTGCCCTTGCGCTCGTCGATGTAGGGCAGGTCGATGACGACGTTGGGGATCAGCGTGAGGTCGATCTTCGCCGCCTCCGCCGCGTTCTTGATGCGCTGGAGCGCGATGGGGTTCTCCGTGTTGAGGTCGACCTTGGTCTCCTCCCGGAAGCGCTCCAGCGCGTACTCCATGATGCGGTTGTCGAAGTCCGCCCCACCCAGGAAGGTGTCGCCGCCGGTGGCCAGGACTTCGAAGACATTGCCGGCCAGGTGCAGCACGGACACGTCGAAGGTGCCGCCGCCCAGATCGTAGACGAGGACCTTCTGATCCAGGCCCCGGTTGAAGCCGTAGGCCAGCGCCGCGGCGGTGGGCTCGTTGACGATGCGCTTCACGTCGAAGCCCGCCAGCCGGCCGGCCTCCTTCACCGCGTTGCGCTGGTTGTCGTTGTAGTAGGCCGGGACGGAGATGACCGCCCCCTCGATGGGGCCGCCCAGGAACTGCTCCGCGATGGTCTTCACCTGGCCCAGCACGAAGCTGGACACGTGGGGCAGCGAGTACAGCTTGCCGCCCATCATCACCGCGGCGTCCCCGTTGGCGCCCTCGACGATGTCGTAGGGGAAGTAGCCCCGGAGATCCTCCACCGTCTTGGAGTTGTACTTCCGCCCGATGAGCCGCTTGGTTCCCCAGAGCGTGTTCTTCGGGTTGGTGACCATCTGGTCCTTGGCCACCCCACCCACCAACAGGTCGCCGCGCGCCGACAGCGCCACGACGGAGGGCAGCGTGAGATTGCCGCGATCGGTGGGGACGATCTTCGGGATACGGTTGCGGACGGACGCCACCAGCGTGTTGGTGGTACCGAGGTCAATCCCGATGATGCGAGGTCTGTCCGCCATGAAGTGAGGGGGCTCGTGCCAAAAGACGCCGCCCCTGATTCCACTGTCTATCACGTCGCGCACAGGAGTGCGCGTTTCTGGGCGACGGTGTCAGTCCACCGGGTCCGATCCACCCGGAGGGGGACCATCCTGCCCCACGGACGCCTCGGGCTCCGCCTCCAGGGTGGACAGGATGCACCGGTCGAACGGTGCGTCCTCCCCGCCGGGCAGTTCCTGGAGGAACCGGGACGGTCGCAGGAGGATCCGCTCCCCGTCCCGGGGCAGCACCGACTGGGGGTACACCAGCGCCAGGGTGTCCCGCGCCCGGGTCAGGGCCACGTAGAACAGCCGCCGCTCCTCTTCCTCCTCCTCGGGCAGGCGCGTGGCCAATGACAGCGGAAACCGCCCGTCGGCCAGCCACAGGACGAAGACGGCCCGCCACTCAAGCCCCTTGGCCTGATGGACGGTGGACAGCGTCAGGCACGCCTCCGGCCCCTCCTCCCTCAATGCCTCCCCCGCCGCGAACTCCGACACCAGGGCGATCTCCGACAGGAAGCGCGCCACGTCCTCGAAGCGGCCGGCGAACTCCGCCAGTTGGCGGACGTCGTCCTCCCGGTGCTCCTCCTCGGAGAACTCCGCCCGGAGGAAGTCCGCGTAGCCCCCGGCGAGGACGTCCTCGATGAGGCGCCCTGGTGAGGGGGACGCCTCCGGCTGGGTCAGCCGCCCCATCAGGTCACTGAAGGCCTGGAATCCCTTCTGCGCCTTGCGTGGCAGGTGCGCGCGGACGTCCGCATGGGCCAGCCCCTCCGCCAGGGGTGTCCCCTCCGGCGATGCGCGCAGAGCGGTCCAGAGGTGCTCGGCCGTCGCCGGTCCCACGCCTGGGACGCGCCGGATGACGCGCTTGAAGGCCAGCTCATCCCCCGGGTTGTTCACCAACCGGAGGTGGGCCAGCACGTCCTTGATGTGGGACTGCTCGAAGAAGCGGACGCCGGAGCGCACCCGGAAAGGGATGCCGCGCCGGGTCAACTCCAGTTGGAGCTCCAGCGAGTGATTGTGGGCCCGATACAGCACGGCCATGGCCTCCAGGGACAGGCCCTGGTCGCGGAGCTCACCGATGCGCTGGGCCACGTAGGCGGCCTGCTCCCCGGCGTCCCGGGCGGGAACGATGAGCGGCTTGACGCCCGGGGACCGTGCCGCCGTCAACACCTTGGGGAACTGGTTCGTGTTGAGCGCGATGGAGGTGTTGGCCAGCCGCAGGATTTCCGGCGTGGAGCGGTAGTTGCGCGTCAGCGCATGGACGGAGCAGCCCGGGTAGCGTTCGGGGAAGCCGATGATGTTGGTGAAGTCCGCGCCCCGGAAGCTGTAGATGGACTGGCAGTCGTCCCCCACCACCGTGAGGTCCTTGCGCTCTCCGGCGAACAAATCCACCAGGTCGCCCTGGAGCCGGTTGGTGTCCTGGTACTCGTCCACGAGCACGCAGCGGAAGCGCTCGGTGAGCTGCGCCTTCACGTCCGGGTGATGCGTCAGCAGGCGCTTGAGGTGCACCAGCAGGTCATCGAAGTCCATCAGGTGCATCTGCGCCTTGCGCTGCTGGAAGCGCGCGGCGGCGGCGAGCACCTCGGGCGCCAGCGGCAACATCTGCGGCCGGCGGTCCATCAGCACGTGTGACACGGGTTGCTGGAGGTTGGCCGCCAGGGAAACCAGGTCCAACACCAGGTCTGGCCGGGGGAAGCGCTTGTCGCTCTTGAGCCGGCGCTCGGCGATGCACGTCACCATCAGGTCCCGCGCGTCCTCGCGGTCCAGCACGGTGAAGTTCGTGGAGAAGCCCAGCACGCCCGCGTACTGGCGCAGCAGCACGTGCGCGGCATGGTGGAAGGTGCCGCCGAGGATGCGCCGCACGTCCACGAAGGCGCCGGCCAGCTCCTCCACTCGGCGCGTCATCTCCCGGGCCGCCTTGTTGGTGAAGGTGAGCAGGAGGATGCCCGCGGGCGGAACACCTCGCTCCAGCATGCGCGCCACCCGGAAGGTCAGCGTGCGTGTCTTGCCGGAGCCCGCGCCGGCAATCACCAGCACGGGCCCCTCCCCCGCCTCCACCGCGCGCAACTGCTCCTCGTTGAGGAGCGCGGCATAGTCGATCCGCAGCGAGGGCGTCACGGCCGGAGCCTGGAGCGTATCGGTGCGGGAGGCCATGGGGACGCAGACTCTAACCGGCCCGGCGCACCGGGACACCCGGATCAGGGAACCGGCTTGAGCGCGGTCAGCCGGGCGGACGCGGCCGCGCGGACCTGGGGCGACGGATCCCGCTCCCGGGCCACCTCCAGGAGCAGCCGCCCCACCTGCGGCAGCTTCGTCGCCACCGAGTCCAGCGCGGCGGTGCGCTCCTTCACGGCGTTCTCCAGGCGGTCACGCACACCGCGGTCCGCGCACGTCTTCACGCCGGGCGTCTGCTCACGCAGCAGCAGCTCCGCGTCCGCCAGCCGCGCGTCCGCCAGCCGCTTGGCGTCCGCCGCCTTGCGCTCGAACTCCGCCAGGTCCTCGGGGAACTCGGTGCTCGCGGACCGGGCGCGGGCAATGGCCGCCACGGCGAAGTTCGCGTTGACGGCCGCCGCGCAGAGCTGCCGCGCCGACGCCAGGGGAACACGCCCTTCGGGCGTCACCGGCTCCTCCTGCGCCACCTCCAGGGACCACAGCGCGAGCTGCCGCGCCGCCACCGCCGCGGAGAAGTGCTGGCGCCGCTCCTCGCGAATCTGCACCCAGCGCCGCAGGATGACCGGATCCGGCACGCCTGACTCGGCGGCGCGCTGGTACTCCGTGGACGCCTGGGCCAACTGGCCGGACAGGTCCAGCAGCACCGCCACCGTGAGGTACATCTCCGCGCTGGTGGCGCGCTCGCGCAGGGCATCCAGGCGCGAGGCCACCTCGTACTCCGCCACGGGCTTGGGCAGCGCCGCCAGCACCGTGCGCAGGGACTCCAGGGCATGCTGACGGATCAGCGGGTTGCGCGCCGCGCGCAGGCTCTCCAGCAGCGGATCCAACACGCGCACCGACACGTGCTGCCCCAGCTCCTCCGCGGCCTGCCAGCGGTCCAGCGCGTCGGGCGCCACCAGCGCGCGGCTCAGGTCCTCCGCCCCGCGCAGGTAGTGCCCCACGTGGGCGGCTTGGGCCAGTGGCTCCGGCCGGGCCAGGGCGGCGCGCTCGGCGCGGGCGTGAGCCAGCCGCTCCGGGAAGCCGGTGAGCTTCGGGCCCAGGGGATGGGCCTTCACCCGGGCCTCGGCCTCGTCCACCAGGCCGGAGACGAGCAGGCCTTCCACCTCCAGTTGCAGCAGCAGGACGCGCGCCTCCTCGCGGTGCGCGCCGGCCGGGTGCTCCTTGAGGTACGCGAAGAGCTTCGTCGCGCCGGAGGCCTTGGCCTGCGCGAAGGCTTGAGCATCCAGGCGGGCCTCCACGTCCTGGCGGCGGGGATCATCCGGCGACGCGCGCAGGTACTCCGCCAGCTTGCGCGGATCCTCCGTGGTGGCCAGCTCACGTGCTTCCGCCTCCGCCAGCAGGCGCTTCGCCTCGTCGCGCTGGACGCCGTCCGGGTGCTCCTGGAGGAACTGGCGCCAGCCGGCGACGGTATCCGTCTCCTTCGCCCCGTTGAAGCGCAGGCCCTCTAGCAGCGTCTTCGCCGTGCGCGCCTGGGCCGCGTCGGGGTACGCCTCCAGGAAGCGCTTGTAGGCAATCACCGTGTGCAGTCGCTTCGCTTCCTCGAACTCCAGTTCCTCCAGCCGCGCCTCGGCCGCGTCGGTGTCCGCGTGCGTGGGGTACTCACGAAGGAAGGCGCGATAGCCGTCGATGGTGTCCTTCTTCGCCGCGCGGTCATACGGCGAGGGGATGCAGCCAGTGGCCAGCAACAGGACGGCGAGGGCTCGGCGAAAGGAGGCCATGTCCCTGGAGCAATACCGCACCCGCGCCCACCCGGAAACCCAAGCGCGGACGGACGGTTGCCTGGGTAGGTTTTTTGACGACACAGCTTCCCGGGCGGACCATGTGCCCCCAGGACGCTACAGGGAGGTCGCACCATGAGGACAGTCACGCTGATGGGAATCCTCGCCACGCTGGCGACCGGCTGCGCCACCACGGGCGCGCCGCTGGAGCCATGGCTGGACTCCTACAGTCTTCGCTACCGCTCGGCCTCCCCGCCCGCCTTCCCGCGCGAGTCCCTTTCCAAGCAGGTGGCCACCGCGAACCGCGAGGCGCCCGCGGCACGTCCCGACACGGTGGCCGCCCGCCCGGCCAAGGCGTCGGGTGGCAAGTCCCGCGCGACGCCGGCCCGGGCCACGCGCCCCACCCCCGTGGCCAGTGATGCCCGCGCCAAGGTGGTGACCACGGCGCGCTCGCTGGTGGGCAAGACGCAAGTCGCACTCAACGGCCGCAAGTACCCGTCCGACTGCACCGGCCTCATCGAAGGCGTCTATGCCCAGGCCGGCGTCACCTTCCGGGGAACGGTGCAGCCCGGCGACAACGGCGTCACCGCCATGTACCGCTTCGCCCGCTCGCGAGGCCGCGTGTACCAGGAAGAGCGGCCGACCCCAGGCGACCTCGTCTTCTTCAACGAGACGTATGACCAGAACCGCGACGGGCGCCGCAATGACGGCCTCACCCACGTGGGCATCGTGGAGAACGTCAGCGCCAGCGGGACGGTCACCGTCATCCACCGCGTGCGCCGAGGCGTCGTGCGCTACCGCATGAACCTGGAACGCCCGCACCTTCGGAGGGATCCGAAGACGGGCGAGGTGCTCAACGACATGCTCCGGCACCCGGGCCCCAACCGCGAGCCCGTCCTCACCGGGCAGCTCTTCGGGGGCTACGGCAGCGTGCTGCCCAAGAGCCCCAAGGCCCAGAAGCCCGTCCCCGTGGCACTCCGGTAACGGGCTCCTGGATTCCGACTACGCGCGCGCCGTCCGGTCCCACGCGGCGCGCTGCGAGTTGCGCAGGAAGCGCCAGAACCCCACGACGATGGCCAGGTTCATGGTCACGAAGTAGTACGCCACCGACGCGGCCTTCTTCGCCGTGCCCCGCTTCAGCACCCCCGTCTTCCCCAGGTACGCGAGCGCGTAGAACAGCACCTGGCTGAACAGGGTGAACTGGTAGAAGAGCCGGTCCAGCAGGAACAGGTTTGCCACCAGCGCCATCCCCATCAGCGCGGGCGCGCACCAGCGCAGCAGCTTGTGCGACCAGAAGGCGAAGGCCGGGAAGCCCGCGGTCGGCAACAACAGCCCGGGCACCATGCGGATGCTCTGGAAGTTGCCCGCGGCGATGCGCGCCCGGCGGCCGAACTCCTTGCCGTAATCCTCCGTGGTCTCCTCGTGCGCCACGGCGTGCTCTTCGTAGACGACCTTGTAGCCCTGATCCAGGATGCGCAGCGGAATCACGAAGTCGTCCACGATGGTGGACGGCGGCAGCAGGGTGAACAGCGAGCGCCGGATGGCATAGAGGCCACCGTTGGCGCCCACCACAGCGCCGCGCCGCCCCTCGTACATCTTGATGAGCGACTCGTAGCTCCAGTACGCGCTCTCCTCGTAGTCCTGCTTCGTGGGGTTGTAGAGCCGCAGCTTGCCGCAGACGGCCCCCACCTCCGGGTCCTCGAAGTGGCGCACCAGCCGCTCGATGGCCTCGGGTTCGATCATCGTGTTGGCGTCGGAAAGAACGACGATGTCCCCCTGCGCCATGGGGATGCAGCGGTTGAGCACCGTCGTCTTGCCCGCCCGAGGCGCCGGTGACAGCCGCACGCGCGCGTCGGAGCAAGCGCGGACGATTTCATCCGTCCCGTCCGACGAACCATCCGAACCGATGAGCACCTCGAACCGCTCCGCCGGGTACGCCAGCGCGAGGCTGTTCTCCAGCTTCTGCTGGATGCACGAAGCCTCGTTGTAGGCCGCCACCACCAGACTCACCGAGGGCAACGCCCGCTGCCCGCCGGAGCCTGGATTGACTGTTTCCGCGCGCCGTCCATCGCGGGCGTTCTTGAGCACCTGCGCGGCCCCTTCGAGCAAAAAAAGGCTCAAGGGGTAGAGAAAGTAAGTGTGTGCGAGCAGCAGCACGGCACACCAGAAGAAGACCTCCGACATCAGCCCTGCCTCCCAGCACCCAGTCCTCGAAACGGGTCCGGGTTCAGCAAGAGGCGTGCCTCCTCCACGCGCTTGAATTCACACGCAGTGGCGCCACGGAGGACTCTGCACCGGGTGAGGGACTGGACTTTCTTCAGCCCTCGAGACGGCGGAAGCGGTCGTCGTTTCAGGGCGAGGCGGCGTCCGCGTCAATCTGCGCGATCAGCCGAGCCGCCGCCTGGTGGTCCGGGTTCAGCGCCACGGCGTCGTCCAGGAGTGAACGGGCGGCGGCCGTGTCCTTCAGCTTCAGCGCCACGCGAGCGCCGAGCAGGTAGGCGCGCAGCAGCGTGCTGTCGGCCTGGCGCAGCGCCTCCAAATCCCTGGCCACCGCCTCGAGCGACTCCGGCGGCGACCCGGCGATCAGCGCGTACTCGGCCCGAGCGAGCGTGCTCCACGGGTACGGTGCGCTCTCCACGTTGCGCAGACGCTCGGCCAGGGCCAGGGAGTCCGGTGCCGCCAGGACGGAGGCATGGAGGGCGCGAGCCTTGAGCCGAGCCGTCGCGGCACTGGGCGGCTCGGACTCCGGCGCCTTGCTCAACTGGGCCAGTTGCACGTCCAGTTCCTTGCGAAGCGTGTCGACGGTGTCACGCAGGGACGCCATTTCGCGCGCGTTGGCGTCCTGCTCCTGCTGGAGTGAGGTGCGGCGAGCCACCTGATCGGCAAGGACGCGCATCTTCGCCGCGGCCTCCAACCCCCGGGCGATGGCAGCGCCCCGGAGACGCAGACGCTCGGCATCCGCCTGGGCATCCGACAGACTCAGCGTGAGCGCTACCGCCAGCTCGGCCTGGACGTCGACGTAGCCAGGATTCTCGGCGGCGATGGTTCGCAGCCGTTCGATGGCCTGATGACGGTTGGTGGAGTCATCCCGACGGAGCAGCACCGATACACGGTCCGTCGCCTCCACCACATGGGCGGGGATCTCCACCCCGCGATTCTTCAGCGCGACGTAGCCCAGCGAGGCCACCACGATGAGTCCGACCAGGCTGGCCAGCACCACCCGGGGACGGATTCGCTGGGAGCCGCCGCGCTCGAACGCCCGCGCTCCGTCCATCGACAGACGGGTCGACGCAATCAGGTCCGGAGGGAGCTCCAGTGGGGCTCGGCGTGTTGCGGCTCCGGCCAGAGGGCCCAACTCCGAGGCACTGGAGTCATTGAGGGAACTCAGCCCCCCTGCCCCGGCGCCCGGTGTCGCGGTGGGCTCCGATTCTGGCGGGAGCTGGATGCCACTGTCGGCGCCGGACAGCGGTGACAGGCCAAAGGGGCTCGTCGCTCGGACGCCCACGGAGGGCTCAGCGGCATCCAGTGACGACGTGGGGGCCTCGCCGGACAGGCTCGCGGGCGCGGGAACGGGCGGCACGGAGCCGACGATCCGCTTCGACCCCACAGGTGCCTCGGAGGCAGACGGCTGCACGGCGCTGAACGTCTGGCTGCGCCCCAATGGGGCCACGGAATCGCTCGCGGGAGGCGCGGCGAATCCAACGGGGGCGCCGTCCGCCGAGGCGGAGCCCTGGGATGCAACCTGCGCCCCGCCAACGTGAATCGGGCTCACGGGAGGCGGCGTGGGTACGGAACCCAGGTCTGGCATCATGAAAGCGCCAGCCTGAGGAGGCGCGTACGCACCAAAGGTCTGGGTCGCGTTGCCTGCTGCCACGGAGCCAGGTCCGGCACTCCCTGGCGCCCCGTGTTGCTGTCCGGAAACCGTGCCGTAGGTCTGCGTCCTTCCCACGGGGGGAATGACAGGTGCCACCGGAGGAACCGCGCCGAACATCTGTGTCCCGGCTCCGGGAGCTCCGCCCTGCGACGAGGCGCCAGCATCGGCCGCCGGTCCCCTGAAAGGCATCGTCCCGAACGCCTGCGTCTGCGGCGCGGGGGCTACCGGGCGCACCGCCCCGAACGCCTGTGTCGCGTTGTCAGTTCTCCGCCCAGTCGTCGGAGCTGCCCCGAACGTCTGCGTGGACCCAACGGGAGGCACCGCGCCGAAGGTCTGCGTTGCGTTGCTCGCCGCGGGAGCTGCCCCGAAAGTCTGGGTGGTCCCCACGGGTGCCACGGGCGGCGCCGCGCCGAACGTCTGCGTCGGGTTGCTCGCTGCCGGAGCTGCTCCGAAGGCCTGTGTCGTTCCAACGGGCGCTACGGGAGACACCGCCCCGAACGCCTGCGTCGCGTTGTCGGCGCCCTGCCCCTTCGACGTCACCGCACCGTACGACTGCGTCGTCGTCACGGACGAACCTGCCGTGGCGCCAGCGGGAGTCCCCGCGAAGAGCTGCGTGGACTTCATGCTCGAGCGCGCGGGCCCCGCCCCGCCCGTCACCGCCGGAGTCGAGCGCGAGGGCGGCGGCGCACCATGCGGCGTGGCCATGAACACGTGACCACAGCGCGTGCACTGAACGGAGGCGCCCCCCGGCGGCAGCAAGCGGGAGTCGAGGACGTACTGCATCGAGCACTGAGGGCACGAGATCTGCACTCGACGTGCTTACCACACGGGCCCGGCGTCGGGAGGCGCGCCAAGCGCCGTGGCCGCCCGGAGGGTCTGCAACTTGGCGGAACCCACACCACGGACGGCATCCACGTCATCCCAGCTCTTGAAACCGCCCTGCTCCTCGCGAGCCTCCACGAGGCTCCGCGCCAGTGCGCGCCCGACGCCTGGGAGCAGGGCAAGCTCCTCCTCGGTCGCCGAGTTCAAATCCAACGGACGCCCCAGGGCCAGCGCCTGAGCTCCGGTCGGCACGGCGCCATCGCCACAGGTGGCCACACCATCCGGACGGATCCGCACTGACTCAGCGGCGCAGTCCAACGCGGGCGCCGTATCCGGCCAGCGCAGGCGCGCGACGACGCCCACGCCCAACACCCCCAGCGCGACGGCGGCGAGCGCGGCGGTGCGGCTCGCCACGCGCTCAGACCTTCTCGCCCATCAGGGCCGCCATCTCGGAGACGGCGGAGACGCCTTCCGGCGGCATCGGCTGATCCAACCCGAAGGCGGTGTGCAACGCGCGCACGGCCAGCTCCGTGTACTTGGCCTGGACCACGCAGGACACCTTGATCTCCGACGTGGAGATCATCTGGATGTTGATGCCCTCGGCGGACAGCGCCCGGAACATCCGCGCCGCCACACCCGAGTGATTGCGCATGCCCACACCCACGATGGACACCTTCGCGATGTCCCCGTCCGTCTCGATACCGGACGCGCCAATCTCCTCGGCGACCTTCCGCACCACTTCCTGCGCGGTAAGGAAGTCCGCCTTGCCCACGGTGAAGGTCACGTCCGTGCGTCCGTCCTTGGACGGGTTCTGCACGATGAGGTCCACCACGATGTGCTTCTCATCGAGCGGTCCGAAGATCTTCGCCGCGGCGCCCGCGACGTCCGGCACACCGCACACCGTGATCTTCGCCTCGTTGCGGTCATACGCGACGCCGCGGACCAGCACATCCTCCATGGAACTGTCCTCCTCACACACGAGGGTGCCGGGGTCATCGGTGAAGGACGACTTCACCCACAGCGGCACTTTGTACTTCATGGCGAACTCGACCGAGCGGATCTGCAACACCTTGGCGCCCACGCTGGCCAGCTCCAGCATCTCCTCGTAGGTGATGCGGTCCAGCTTGCGCGCGGACGGAACCATGTTGGGGTCGGAGGTGTAGACGCCGTCCACGTCCGTGTAGATTTCACAGGCGTCCGCGTTCAGCGCGGCGGCCAGGGCCACGGCGGTGGTGTCGGATCCGCCACGGCCCAGCGTGGTGACGCTGCCGGACTCGTCCACGCCCTGGAAGCCCGCCACCACGACGATGTGGCCCCGGGCCAGCGCGGCGCGGATGGGCTGCGCGTCGATGCTCTTGATTCGCGCTTTGGCGAAGGTGCTGTCGGTGACGATGCGCACCTGTTGGCCGAGGAAGCTGGTCGCCTTCCCCTGCTGGGCGTGGATGGCCATGGCCAGCAGGCCGATGGAGACCTGCTCACCGGTGGCGACGACCACGTCCTGCTCGCGCTCGTCCGGCCGGTCGGTGATTTGCGCCACCAGTTTCATCAGCCGGTTCGTCTCGCCGGACATGGCGGACACGACGACGACCACGTCATGCCCCGCCTCCTGGGCGGCCAGGCAGCGCAGCGCCACGCTCTTGATGCGGGCCACGTCACCTACAGAGGTACCGCCGTACTTCTGGACGATGAGTGCCACGGCGCCTGCAACCTCCCTCTTCAGACGGGCGGGAGCTATACGAGCCCGGCCGGCGGGTGTAAAGCGCCCGCCAGCACCACCGCACCCGTTTACGTTAGGGTGCCCGCCCTTTCGTCGCACCCATTGGAGTCCCGAATGTCGCGCCCCCGTATCCTCATCGACGGTGACACCCTGAAGCTCGAGGAAATCCTCCAGGTGGCTCGCAACGAGGCCACCGTGGAGCTGTCGCCCGACGCCGCCACCCGCGTGCGGGCCTCGCGCGCCCTGGTGGACCGCGTCGCCGCCGGAGACACGCCCGCCTACGGCATCAACACCGGCTTTGGCACGTTGGCCGAGGTCCGCATCGACAAGAAGGACCTGCGCGACCTCCAGCGCAACCTCATCCTCTCCCACGCGTGTGGCGTCGGCACGCCCCTCCCCCTTCCGGAAGCGCGGGCGCTCCTGCTGCTCCGCTGCAACGTGCTCGCCAAGGGCTACTCCGGCATCCGCATGGAGACGCTGGCCCTGGCGCTGGACATGCTGAACCGGGACGTCGTGCCCGTGGTCCCCGAGCGGGGCAGCGTGGGCGCCTCCGGGGATCTCGCCCCGCTGGCGCACCTGGCGCTCGTCTTCATCGGCGAAGGTGAAGCCTTCTATCAGGGCCAGCGGATGCCCGCGAAGCAGGCGCTGGAGCGCGCCGGCCTGCAACCGGTGGTGTTGGAGGCCAAGGAGGGCCTCGCCCTGGTGAACGGCACACAGGCCATGTGCGCGGTGGGCACCCTGCTCCAGCTTCGCGCGGAGTCCCTGGCGGACATCGCCGACGTCGCGGGCGCCATGACGCTGGAGGGGCTGCTGGGAAGCCACAAGCCCTTCATTCCTGAGATTCACGACGTCCGCGCGCACCCGGGCCAGAAGGACGTCGCGGCGCACCTGCGGCGCATCCTGGTGGACAGCGAGCTGGTGGAGTCGCACGTCAACTGCAGCAAGGTGCAGGACCCCTACTCCCTGCGCTGCATGCCGCAGGTGCACGGCGCGGCGCGCGAGGGCATCGCGTTCTCCCGGCGCATCCTGGAGGTGGAGGTCAACAGCGCGACGGACAACCCGCTCGTGTTCGCGGACACGGAGCGCATCGTGTCGGGCGGCAACTTCCACGGCCAGCCCATCTCCCTGGCCATGGACGTGGTGGCGATGGCGCTGACGCAACTGTCGTCCATCAGCGAGCGGCGCGTGGAGCAGCTCGTGAACCCGTCGCTGTCCAACCTGCCGGCGTTCCTGGCGAAGAACTCCGGGTTGAACTCCGGCTTCATGATCGCGCAGGTGACCAGCGCCGCGCTGGTGGCCGAGTCCCGCGTGCTGAGCCACCCCGCGTCCGTGGATTCGATTCCGTCATCCGCGGGCCGAGAGGACCACGTGTCCATGGGCATGACGGCGGCGCTCAAGGGCCGTCAGGTCAGCGACTTCGCCCGTTCGTGCCTCGCGATTGAAATCCTGGTGGCGGCGCAGGCCCTGGACTTCCGCCTGCCGCTGAAGCCCGGCAAGGGCGCCCTCGCGGCGTACGAGCTGGTGCGCTCGAAGGTCCCCCACATGGACAAGGACCGCGAGCTGCACCGGGACATCGAGGCGGTGAGCCAGCTCGTCGACTCTGGCGAGCTGCTCGCGGCGGTGCGCTCCGCCACGGCCTGACGCAGCACAAGCGACATCGACTTCTCCTACGATGACGAAGGGCCCGGAGCCGAGAGGTTACTCTTGGCACTCCGGGCCTTTTTCATTTCATGCGCACGCTGATGCACCTCCGAACGACACTGCTGGAGAACACTCGGCATCGGAGCGGTAGCACACCAATGCGCACCAGCGGTTGCAATCAAACGCTCAGAAACACATTGGCAACACCCTATTCAATGCCAACACCCCTGAATCCATAGATTGCCATTAGAACGATTCGCCTGACGGGTCATCACGAAGTGTGGTGCCACGCGAAATGGGGCACCTCCGCAAAGCGAGGCAACAAGACCATTCCCGTTTTTCTCTGTGAAAGAGGACCCCTCCTGCATTAACGGGCGATCTTCCTCATTCTGTGCGGCGTTTCAGGGAAACCGCACGGACAGAACCGTCTCATCGTGCTCCGGGACGATTCGTGCGCCCTCAATCCCATGCTCTCATCTGTCGCGGCCAACTCTTATTGAGCGAGGCCCTCTAGGAGCACCAATGCCGGTAACAACAAATGGTCACGATGTTCATTCAGAACTGACCGCTGTCCTCACCCCCATGGAGCAGGAACGCAATCGCCTTGCAGTCACAGGACGATCACTCACAGAGGAGGAGCAGCGGCGCCTCTCCCAGCTGAATCGTCTCGCTCCGCTCATCCGCAACGCCCTCGATGTGATTACCGAGGCCGAAACGGGCCTACAGCCGGCGCCAGTTCCGGAGGCCGTAGTCGCCACACTTCGCGACGGTCGCTACGATGGCGGCAACGGCGAGGTGGCGCTTGAATTGCGTGTCGATGGAGCGGGAAGCGGCGTCATCAGCGCCGACCTGTTCCGTGTGGACACAGCCGGCCGCCAGTACGTAGCGTCGATGCGCACCGCGCCCGGCATGCGTGTGAATCTGGGCGATGGCCGCTGGCCCATCGTGGGGCAAGACGAGGATTCTCGGAAGTCGACGGGAACGCTCACTCTCACTCGACAAAGCCCGCAGACCGATACGCTTGTGGGGATACTGCACTTCGAAGCCCCCCTCACCGGACTTCCCGTACGACGTGACTTGTCGTTCGTCGTGGAGCGCACTTCGGACAGTCTGCGCCACGTGGGCATCGAGATGGAAATCGAGGATGATGTAGAACCGCCCAAGCCCCGTACGTTCGGTGATCGGGAAATTACGATCGAGACGGCGCTCGCCGATGCAGGCATCGAAACCTACGTGGCTGGTATGGCCAGCAAGATTCCCTCCAACCCCAATGGATGGGACAACGCCCAACTGCACGCGCTCATGAAGGATGTCGCACAGGCTTCGCTTCTGCGACGCGCGTGGGACTTACATCTGCTTATACTGTCGCGTTCGACAGACCAGGGATTGCTGGGCATCATGTTCGACACGACGGACCCACTTCCACGCCAGGGAGCAGCCGTCTTCGCATCCGAGATTCGTGGCATTCAGGGCATCGACCATGAGCGAAAGCTCATTCAAACAACCATCCACGAACTCGGGCACGCACTGAACCTGGCGCACCGCTTTGAGCGCACAGTAGGCCGTTCAGATTCCACCTCGTTCATGAACTACGATTGGCGCTTCAAGGGCGGAAGCCGGCGCGACGAGTTCTGGTCGAAATTCCGTTATACCTTCGACGCCGACGAGCTTGAATTCCTGCGGCACGGCCCACTGGCTCCACTCATTCCCGGAGGGGAACCGTTCCATTCCATCAATTACTGGGCAGACGGCTCCGGCGGCTACGCGCCGTACCTGCCCGAGGTACCCATCGCCGACTTCAAGCTCGTGTTGAAGCCTCCCCAATCAGGCCCATTGTTCACGTTTGCACAGCCCGTTTTTCTCGAGGTCGAGCTGACGAATCAGACCGGTCGCCCCCTCGACATGCCGTCCTTTCTCCTCGACCCCAAAGCCGGCTTCCTAGAGATCCTAATTCGTCGACACACTGGTCAATCGTCACGAGGGATTGATGGGGCACGCTCGTTCATCCCCGTCGTCCAGCGGTGCTTTGACCGAGGTGTTGCACATGCCGATCGTGTCCAGCCCGGTGGCTCAATGACGAACAACCTAAACCTGACGTACGGCTCTGGCGGATTCTCGTTTGCGGAGCCCGGAACGTACGAGGTGACGGCGGTGCTCGCCATAATGGATGAGTCGAACAATCGCGAACTCGTCGTGCGCTCGCAGCCTCTACGTATCCGAGTCGCAACGCCGAAATCCAACCTGGAGGAGAAAGACGCACTCGATCTGCTGCGGGATGATGTCGGCCTTTACCTGGCCTTGGGTGGTTCGTCGGCGCTGCCCAAAGTAGCGGACCGCCTAGACGAAGTGGTCAATCGGCGCCGTGAAAAAATGGGCACGTCCGACCCAGTAACCGCAAGCATTATCCGAGCCAAAGCCATTGATGCACAGCGGCCATACATCCGCCTAATCGACGGAAAGTTCAAGCGGCAAGCCGGAAATCCGAACGAGGCGGCGAAACTCCTCAAGAGCCTCGACGATAAGGCGTTGGAAAATTTCGATTCGACAACCATCACTGGGACTCGACAGCTGCTCTCAAAAATACACAACACCGCAGGCTAATTCTCTGACTGGGTGATTCTGGTGGGGCGTACACGAAGCGCTCCCAACCCTTCGGCGCGATAACCGCCAGCGGATTCGGAACCGCTGGCGGTTGGCCCATTTCCATAATGAGTCAGCGGCCTGAGCAAGGCCGACACACAACAAGCCACGCGTTAATCACCTCCCAGCAGAAGTTCAAAGCACGATTGGCTCTTTGAGTTGGCGGCGCAGGTCCTCTGTGGCAATCGCAGGCGTCCCCTCCGGTGCCATGAGCGTCTGTCCGTCCTCGGCATAGAGCGCCGGGCGCCGGTACAGCATCCGGAGCGCGTGCAGGTGCGGGTACACCTGTGACGCTTCGGGGTTGAGATCGCGCAGGTGCTTGCGAAGCAGCGGCGCGAACTTCGGGCTCATGGCCGGGAAGATGTGGTGCTCCTGGTGGTGGCTGAAGTTGTAGTGCAGCCAGTCCATCACCGGATGCGTCGCCACGCTGGCCGTGTTCACGAAGGGGTTGTCCGACTCCTCGTGCGCGGCCAGCAGCCAATGGTTGGTGGCGATGTAGATCATCAAGGTGATGTTGCCGATGAGGAGCGGAAGGATGAGCGCATAGAGCGCCCCCATGGGCCCCATCCACCAGCCCACCGCGCCCCACCCCACCATCACGAGCACCGTGAGGACGCGCTCCCGCGTTCGATGCATGTGCACATGCTTGAACTGCGGCAGCCGGCTGTGGTGCCAGAGGAAGGCCTGTCCCTGGGCGGTGAAGAAGAAGCTGAAGCTGACGAAGCTCAGCAACGAGCCCGAGCCCGGGGACATCGCGTGGAACACCTTCGCGAACCACTGGGTCCGCCACTCGCTCTGACGCGGCAGGATGTCCGGATCTCGAACCAGGACGTTCGCCGCGCTGTGGTGTGCCTGGACGTGCCACGCCCGCCAGTTCCCGGGGGTCACCAGGAACGGGCTGAAGCCCACCCAGCCCAGGAGACTCTCCAGCGCCCTGCTGCGGAACACCGCGTGGTGCAGCGCCTCATGCGCCGCCAGCCCCACGGCCGTCACCATCTGCCCGAGCGCGAACGAAATGAGCAGGCACGCCCACCATGGCAGCCGCCCGCTTCCCGCGGCCCACATCAAGACCACCATCACCGGAACCAGCCCGAACGCGACGATGCCTCGCAGGGGCTGCGGCTGGAAGGACTCCGGCGGCATCACCCGGCGCAGCTCCGACCGCAGCCACCGGGGGTCATCGGCGGGAATGGGTCCCGCCTGGGGATTGGAAGAATTCATGCGTTCACCCGAAGGAAGGAGGTCTCAAGCCATGGGCCGCGCAAGGCCGCCCTCGAGCAACATCCGAAGCCGCCCCGCCTCGTCGAGCGCAGCGACGGTGCCGCACTCCAGCAGGTCGCCATCCACTCGCGGAGGAAGTGCCTTCAACGAGAGGTGAAGCGGCGCTCCACCCCGGACGTCCACCAGGCCGCGATCGAACGTGGCCCGCTGGAACTGGATGGGCGCGAACACCGCGCTCGACTCCCCATCCACATGCATCGCGCTCAGCCGCAAGGCGGCATCCAGGACGAGCGCGGGCACGGTGCTGCCCGCCTGACGAGGCTCGGCCGGCAGCCCCAACCGCGCGAACCGGGCCGACGGCTCGATGCGAATTTCCTCCAGGCAGTCGAACATCTTCCGCAGTTCGATGGGTGCACCGGCGGCGCAGTGTGGGTCGTGGACCCGCAGTGCCTGTCCCGACGGCGCCGCCGCATCCAGCTCCGGCGTGCCCCGCGGCGGCTCCGCCGTCAGCGTGAACCGCGCCTCCGCATAGACGAGGTCCTTCTCCAGCACGACACCCGACGCATGGACGATGTCCCCCATCAGCCGGACCCGCACGCCATGACATCCGGGCTCATCGATGAGGGGCGAGCATTCGGCGCGCAGGTGCTGGCGGCCTCCCTGCTTGACTCGGATGAAGCGTGAGAACCGGACGTCCTCGATGGTGACGGTGCGCAGCTCTGGCCGCCCGTTGCCCACCGCGGCTTGCAGCATCAGGTCCAACGCCCAGGCCCCAGGCAACGTGGGCGTGCCACGCACGAGGTGGTCCTCCAGGCACGGCACACTCGCCGAATCCACGACCAGCTCGCGCTGCACGGGCCCGGCCGACAGAGAACGCGTCTCCTCCGCGGGCAAGACCTCCAGTGCGTAGTAGGAACGCTCGCTCTCAGTGAGCTGGACGTTGATGGCCTGTCGAGGCCGCCCATCCACGAGTTGGAGGAAGAGCGCTTCGCCTTCCTCCGCTCGGATTCCTCGCAGATGCCGGCTGGCACCGAGCACGCGGTACTCCGAACCCCGCGTCATGCCGATTCCGTCCCAGGCCAACCAGCCCACGCTGCACCAGCGGACCTCCTGGCTCGCGTCGCTGACCCAGGCGCAGAGCCGG
The DNA here is from genome assembly GCF_006518205.1 of Myxococcus sp. CA005. Lineage (NCBI taxonomy): Bacteria > Pseudomonadati > Myxococcota > Myxococcia > Myxococcales > Myxococcaceae > Myxococcus > Myxococcus sp. CA005. Next base: position 97,249 of record NZ_SRLV01000021.1, read on the forward strand.
TCCAGCGCCTCGTTCGCCGCGCCGTAATCCGCCTGCCCGTCATTCCCGATGTAGCTGAACGCGGAGGTAAGGATGTGGAACGGCACCGGCCGAGCGAGCCGACTCACGCAGGCTTCCCGCAGGTTCCTGAGCCCCAGCAGCTTGGTGCCCAGGTTCGTACGCAACTCCCCGAGCTGCCTGCGATTCAGCTTCTTGGACGTCTGCGTGCCCGCCCCATGCACCACCAGGTCCAGTCGTCCATGCGTGTCGACGATTTCCTGGACCACGCGGTCCACGTCCGCCGCTCGCGTGACGTCCGCGGCCCGGTAGAGCACCTCGCCCGGAAGCCGGCCCAGGCCCTCCAGCGTGGCCTTCAGCTCGCGAGCGGCCAGGAAGCGCTCGAAGCGCTTGCGCAGCTCTGGCATGCGCACGCCCCGATTGCGGGCCAGCTCCGAGGCGTAGAACTCCCGCTCCATCGCCGGCAGGTCTTCCTCACGGGCCTGGAGCACGCGCAGGGGTGCCTCATCCGGATCGCTCCGCCCTACGAGGACCACCTTGCATCCAAACCGCTTGAGCAGGGCTCCCGCGAGGACTGCCGTGACGCCCCGGCCCCCGCCCGTGAGCAGGACCACCGAGCGCGAATCGAGCGTCGCCGCCAGGTCCGCCGTGACGTCCGTCACCCGCAACACGCGGACACAGCGCACCGGACCTTCGAAGCACACCTCGATGGAGTGATTCCCCTCCACCTCCGAGCCCAGCTCAGCCTCGGCCAGCTCGAGCGCCTCCTGGAGCAGCATGGCCGTGGTGGAGACGGCACGAACGTTCCGGGCAGGCACTTCCCGCCCGATGGACTTGAGCATCCCCGCGAACAGTCCCGACATTGGATGCAGGCACCGCCGTGGGCCCACAGCGCCAATGCACAGACTCACCAGCTCCACCTCGCCACGAGACAGGCGCTCATACGCGCGACGGGCGGTCAGGAAGAGCAGCTCCAGGGCCCCGTGCTTCATCGCCGTGTCCGCGACCACCGCGGCCTCGAGCGCCCCTGCCTCGATGCGGCTGACCGCAAGGATGACCTCGGGCTCGAAGCCAAGGGCGGCCAGCCCGGCCTCCGCGGAGGTGTCGGTCGTGAGGTCGACGTACCGGACGCGTCCCGAATCCGAACCTGTTCCCGGACAGAGAATCAGGTGCTCCGCCCCGCACAGGGCCTGCGCCCGAGCTGCAAGCTCGCGCGCGAGCGCCACGTCCTCCGCGATGAACAGCACCCGACGGCCTCTGAGATACGAGGGCCGTGTCTTCCGAACCGGCCGCTCCACCAGCACGGGCGACAGGTACTGAATGGGCGCGGCGTGGTCGAAGCCTCCCGCTGCGGCTTGCAACTCGGCTCCCGATGCGCCGTCGGCGGGTGACGACGCGGATTCAACAGAACGGGAAGAAGCAAGCCGCACTCCCTCTGACGGTCGGGACGGCAGTTCGCTTCGGCCGTCCGTCACGGCATCAGGATGCGTCCGAAGAGGTGACGTGGAGGCGTCAATCCGCCCTCCCTGCTCCGCTGCCCGAGATGACACGCCAAGCCGGCCTTCCGTTGCGGCATGGGAGTGGGCTCGCGACGACGACTGCATTGATTCCACGGGCAGCCCGTCCGCCATCGGCTGGAGCCGCACTTCGAGCCGGACACCTGTCGCGGCATCGGGGTGGAACCGCAGCGTGCCAGCACGGCCATCCGCCGCCGCGTGTACGGCGCGCAGCAATGCCAGGCTCTCCGCCGCCGAGTGCGGTGGCAGGTCGATACCCGCACCTGTCCCCTTCGTGCCACGGGTGGAAAGCTGAAGCTGGCACATGGGCTTCAAGCCGAGCCTTCGGGCCTTCTCCGCCGTCGTCACCGCGAAGAGCGCCGCGCCTTCCTCGGGCTGCTGCGCCCCTCTGACTTCACCCGGCCTGCCAATGTGCGTACTGCCCACGAGGACCAGCTCGAAGCCGCTCTCCAGAAGCCCCCGCGCAGCCTGGAGCGCCGCCGAGGACGACGCAGCCCCCGCATCCACCACGAAATTGGGCCCCTTGACGTCGAGCGCTCCCGCGACACGGCCGGGCGTGACGTTCGGCATCATCCCCTGAAGCGTGTACGGCCCCGAGGGACGGAGGCTCCCCATCACCGCCGAGTAAAGACGCTCCGCCAGGGGCAGCACCGCGGCGGATGCTGGCTCGCGACGAGCCTTCTCACTCAAGCGCCGTTGCAGCGTGAACGCCAGGACACGCTGGACCGCCTCGACACCACGGCGCGTCTTGCCCTCCAGCCCCAGCACGATGGCCGTCCCTGAACGAAGCGCGTCGAACGCCCCCAGCTTCTGGGCGAGCGCACTCCCGACCACGAGCCCGAGGTGCTGCGTCGCATCCATGTCCTCGGAGATGTCGGGCAGCAGGCGCACCGTGGGCGGCAGGCGCAGTGCCTGCAGATCGAAGCGCGCTCCCACCTCGACAGGAACCCCCGCTTCGGGCCGTCCGCGTCCATCCGGGAACAAGCCCTCCGTGGCCACGACCACGAGTTCGGCCTCCGATGGGATGCCCTCACGGGACTTCGGCGCCGATGAAGGCCCCCGGTACTCCTCCAGCACCAGGTGGGCATTGGTTCCGCCAAAGCCAAAGCCATTGGTGGCGGCACGACGAGGCAATTCGCCATTCTCCGGCCAAGGCTGCTCGCGCGTGTTCACCTCGAAGCCGGGCCCCATGGCGCGCAGCGCGGCACCGGGCGCATCGAAGTTGGACTGCACCGGGAAGATCCGGTGCGCCATCGCCTTGCACAGCTTGATGACCGAAGCAGCACCCGCGGCCCAGCCAACGTGGCCAATCAGTGCCTTGACGCTGGCGAGCTGAACGCCACTGCGCTTGCCACCAAAGACGCGGGCAATCGACCTGAGCTCGGTGGCGTCCCCCGCGGGAGTCGCCGTTCCGTGCGCCTCGATGTACTGCACGCTCGCCGGGTCAACCTGGGCCCCCGAGTAGCACGCCTCCATCGCCGCCACCTGCCCGTCCGACCGAGGCACGTTCGCTGAGCTGCTCCGACCATCACTGGAGAGCCCCGCGCCTCGAATGACGGCATGGACCCGGTGCCCCGCCGCGACTGCGTCCTTCAGGCGCATCAGCCCAACGACACCCGCGCCTTCACCGAAGATGACGCCGTCCGCGCGCGCGTCAAAGGGCCGGCTCCCCGTGGCGGACAGGCCGTTGAACTGTGAGAACAGACAACTGTTGCCAGGCCCCGGCGAGAACACGCCGCCAGCAAGAATCAGGTCCGAGTCCCCTCGCTCCAGCGCCTTCATGCCCAGCGCCATGGCATAGAGCGACGACGCACAAGCAGCGTCGAGCAGCGTGGTGGCGACACCCTGCCCCACCACGTCCGTCACCACGGCCTGCAGGGTGGGATGCGGCGCCAGGTCACTGGAGATGGCCTCCACCCCAAGTGCCTCACGCGCCGCGCACGCCAGCGCCGCGATGTCATGAACCCGCTCCCCCCGGGCACTCAGCAGCGCCTCTCCAGCCTCCACGCTCAGCGCGGCGTCGTACTCGGCCGACCCTTCCGCCGTCGAACCGAGCAGGCACTGGATGCGCCCCGGCGTCTTCGATGCCACCGGCTTCAGTCCCTGCATGGCCTGCGAAAGGGCGATGGCCAGCAGCTTCTGCTCGCGGACGTACTGCTGGAAACGCGTCGGGTCGAAGCCCGGCGGCGGAACCAGGTCCTCATCCCGCACATACCCCGTGAGCAGGGTGTACGTCCGGTCTGGAGTTCCCGCGGGACCCGCGAAGTCCGTCACCAACTCGGGCTGCAACAGGCCCTGGTCGACGATGCCGCTGATGCCCTTCCGGATGTTCTGCCAGTACGTTTCCGGGTCCTTCGCTCCCCCCGGCAGGATGCAGCCCAGCGACACCACGGCAATGCCGCTTTCGTCGACCTCGGCGGCATCCACGGACTTCGGCTCGATGCCAGCCGACGGGGCAGACCGCTCCGCCGGAAGCAGCTTGCTGATGACGCTCACCTCGGCGGCCGTCTCCTCGGGGATGATTTTCTGGACGATGCGCGCCAGGACGCCCGTGGTTCCGCAGTCGACGAAGCGCGCGCATCCCGCGCGGGAGAGCGTCTCCACCGTCCCCAGGAAGTCGAACGAGCGCACCAGGTGCGATGCGAGCGCATCCGCCAGCTCTGGCCGCCCGCCCACATAAGCGCGCCGTTCAATGGGCGAATAGATACGGCGCCGTGGCGCCTGCATGGGCACACGGTCCAGCATCTCGCGGAAGGCCTTCGCGGCCGGGGCCATGCCCGGATGGTGGAAGGGGTACCGGCTCGAAACGAAGGTGAATCCCTGCCCCCGGCCTTCCAGCAGCGCGCGGAGCCGCGCGAGCTCACCGCGCGCTCCCGCTACCACCGTCTGCCGCGCGTGGTTGCGTCCCGCGATGTGCAATCTCGAAGCGCCGCACTCCGCGATGGCGCGAACGGCCTCGGACTCCCCGAGCGCCACCGCCGCCAGCGTTCCGAAGTCGTCGGGAAGGACCTGAAGCGCTCGGATGCGGTGGCAGACGACCTGCGCGCCAGCGCGCAAGTCGAGCGCACCCGCCGCCGTCATCGCGGCAATCTCCCCGAAGCTGTGCCCCACGAACACGTCCGGGCTCGCCCCCTGGCGCTGCATCCACCGGGCGCCCAGGACTCCGGACAGGTAGATGCCCAGTTGGTCGAGCTGAGGCAGCTCTTCCAGCGCACGCTGGACGCCCGAGACATCACGCGCGGCGAGCAACGGCTCCGCCTCCACTCCGACCGCACGACATGCGGCGGCGACCCCCTGAAGCTCGTCTCCGAGGTCAGGGTCGAGCGCCTTCAATTGGAGATAGAGCCCTGGATCAAACGAACCCTGCCCGGCGAACAGAAATGCCGTCGCCCCCGGCGGCAGCACCAGCGCGCCGGGACTCTCGGCAGTACTCGCCGCGGGCGCCCCCTCCAACGAAACGACGCGGGACGTCCCCAGCGACGCCGGGTCCGCGAGCAGCGACTTCGCCAGCGCCCGGATGGACTCTGGAAACACCTCCTTGAGTGCGGAACCTCCCTGCTGGACACAGTCCCGGAAGCTCCGTGCCCCTGCGCGCTCGAAGATGCCGGACAACGAATCGAAGCACCGCAGGAACGAATCGGGAAACGAACACAGGGCACCCGACGTCCGGTCCGCACAGAGAACCGTCTGGAAGCCGCACGCCACTGGCGTCCCATCGCTCTTGAGGGTCCTAAAGCAGAAGCGGATGGAGACCGCTCCCCCCTCCTCCAGTGTCGTCAGCACCACCAACCGGTCTCCCAGGCTGGCCGGTGCCAGGTTGCGCGAGTAGCCCTCGTAGGTGAGCAGCAGCACCTGGTCGAAGTCGCGCCGGAACTCCGGCACGTCGAACACGTCCGGGCTGAAGAGCAGGTGCTCCCGTCCAGCACACTGGAACTTGAAGTTCGTGAGGAAGTGATGGCTCCCGTAGGCCATCGTGTCATCGAAATGAATGTCGTACGGGACCGCGAAGTAACCCATGGCAATTGGCTCCGGTACGACGTTCAGGAATCGAGCGCGAGGAGCGCTCGCAGGTCGTGCTCACTGCGGTGAGACCCGCGCTGCGCCTCGGAACGCCGTGCCTCCGACGCGCCCGGCAGCAGCCCGTCCACCGTGCCGGAGAGCCCCGCATCCACCACCCAGATGGCGCCGTTTACCCGGCGCGTCTTGGGCCCCAGGAGGAGCTCGGTGACGTCGGCGACATCCTCGGCAGTGCAGATTTCCCCGCCCGGCGTCGCCGACTCCCAGCGCGCGACCCGGCTCGCGGCGTCGGGGAACATGCGCAGCAGCTCGCCATGCACCGGTCCCGCGGACACGCAGTTGGTCCGGATGCCATCCGGTGCCAGCTCCGCGGCCAGGTAGCGTGTCAAGGACTCCACCCCGGCCTTCACCACGCCCTGACAGCCGAGGTCGTGCATGTACCGCTGGGACATGGAGGTGGACATCGTCACGATGCTTCCGCCGCCACGCCGGGCCATCAGGGGCCGCGCGCGCATGGCGCACTCATAGGTCCCCGTGATGCAGGTGCGGAACGCCTTGTCCCAGTCGCGCGGAGTAATCCGGTCGAACGGTCCGATGAGGCCGTTGGACGCGTTGCACACCAGGAAGTCCAACCCGCCGAACTGCGCCTCGATGCTGGCGAACATCCGGTCCAGGTGCTCTTCCTGCGCGACTGAGCCCCAGGCGTGGAACGCCTTCCCTCCTGCGTCAACAATCTCCTGAACCGTCCGCTCTCCTTCGTCACGGGAGTGGAACGAGTTCACCACCACCGTCGCCCCCGAGCCGGCCAGGCGAGCCGCGATGACCTTGCCAATCCCCTTCCCAGAGCCCGTAACGAACGCGACCTTCCCCGCGAAGGGCAGCACGGCTGGCGGCGGCGACTGACGCGGCGCTCGGTCCTCGCGCACGGGCGCCGCGACCGCCAGCCGAGCGCGCGCCATCTCACAGATAGAGGAAATCGTCCGCAGCCGCTGCGAAGGCTGCGGAGCATCGGTCAGGCCCAGCTCCTTGATGAGCACGGCCATCACCTCGGCCTGCTTGACCGAGTCGATGCCCAGCTCGTCCTCCAGGTCCGCCTCCGGCGTCAAGAGCTCTTCCGGATAGCGCGTCACCCGAGCGAAGACGGCACGGACCCGCGCCTCCAGGTCCTTCACCGGTGAGCCCGCTGACGACACCTGGAGTACGGGAGCCGCGACAGGCGCCGGTGGAGGCGTCGCGACGGCGGCGGGCTGCGTGTCCGCGAGCAGCCGCGCCACCACGTCCGCCATCGCACCCAACGTACGCGCCTGAGCGCCCCGTGGCAGCCGCTCGGACGGAATGTTGAACTCGCGCCCGACCACGGCGGCGATCTCCGCCAGCTTGACGGAGTCAATGCCGAGCTCGTCCTCGAGCTGCGCGTCCGCCGTCAGGATGTCCACGGGGTACCGCGTGACGTCAGCGGCACAACGGCGAATCCGCTGGAGAACGTGCTCGACCGCGTAGGTGCCCTGATGAGATGCGTGCGTTGTCATTGCCGACCCCTGGTTTCCCGGTTCGCGGCAATGAATGCATCAAGGGTCTGACACGACTTGCGGAGGCGGATGTCGCCGCACATTCAGCGCACGAAGAAGCTCGCGCGCGGGAAATATTTCCAGTGGACGCAAGTTCATCCTTGCACTGGCGCGGGCGCGTTCACTGGCGCTGGCGGCCTGGCCGCGGGGCGGACGATGAGCTGGTCCAGGGACGGCCGCCGCTTCATCGGGAATGCTTCCAGCTTCACCGGGCGCCCCGTCCTCGCGGACTCCTGCATCGCGGTGATGACGCGCACGTCCGCGAGCCCTTCCCGGCCGGACGGCCCGGGCTCCTGGTCCTCCAGCACGCACTTCGAGAAGTAGAGCAGCTCCGGCGCGAACTGGTCGTGCGTCGCGAAGACGCGCTCCTCCGTCTTGCCCTCCAGCGTGAGGACATGCTTGCGCTCCTTCTCGTAGCCAAACGCGGACTCGACGAGCAGGTCGCCCTTCTCCCCCACCACCCGGTAGCTGGAGACCGCCGATGCGGCGTGGCTGATGCCGAACTGCGCGATGCGCCCATTCGAGAAGCGCATCAACGCGAAGGCCGTGGCGTCCACGCCCTTGAAGCGAGGGTCCTGCTCCTCGTTGGTGTAGCAGAACACCTCGGTGGGCTCGTCACGGAAGAGGTAGCGCGCCGCGTTGATGGGGTACGGCCCTTCGTCGAGCAGCGCGCCTCCGCCCACGTCCACGCGCGTCCGGATGTCCCCGGTCCGCACCTGCTGCGTCAGCAGCGCCGACATCATCAGCGGCTCACCCAGGCGCCCCGAACGCAGCAGGTCAATGGCCCGCAGGTTCGCCTCCTCGAAGTGGAGCCGGTAGGCGATCATCAGCTTGACGTGATTCTCGTCCGTGACGCGAATCATCGCCTCACAGTCCTCCACCGAGGTCGCCATGGGCTTCTCGCAGAGGACGTGCACACCCGCGCGAGCGGCCCGCTCGGTGAAGGCGCGATGCTGGGTGTTGGGCAGCGCGATGTACACCGCGTCCACGTCCGCGTCGCGCAGCACCTGCTCAAGGTCGTCGTAGCTCGCGGTGTGGCGCACGCCGTACATCTTCCCCAGCACGTCGCGCTTCTCCGCGTCGGAGGAAAAGAGCGCCACCAACTCCGAGTTCTCAAGGGCGTGCTGGAAGGCCGGAAGTACAGCCACCTGCGCGATATTCCCCGCCCCCACCACCGCATACCGGATTCGCCGCGAGCTGCCCTGTGCCATCGATTGCCTCCGCGTATGAGAGACACGCTGGGCCCCCGAGGCACCCGCCACAACCCGCGCTCCGGGCAACGTCGTGCCGCCCGTCCGGACAGCAGGCGGCCCCCCGAGCCGCCTCAGCCCACTTCCGCGTCGTGGCGCTGATGCCACTCCGCGATGGACTCCTTCGGGTAGCGCTGGAACTTCTTGTCCTTCTTGCCCGCATGGACGGGCACCCAGTCAGGCTTGAACTCGAGCATGATGTGGACCAGCTCGGGCGCCTCGGGAAGCGGCGTGTCGATGGCCGACGCGAACGGATGGATGAGCTCTGGCCACCTCGGGTCATACAGCCACAGCGCGGAGCCGCAGCGGCCACAGAAGTGGCGCTGACCCTTGCTCTGGTGCGCCTTCGCGTCCTCCGGGTTCTGGATGCGCGCCCGGTACACCTTGACGTGCTGCCGGCCGCGCACCTTGAGCGAGCGCGCGTCCCCCGACAGGTTGATGGCGAAGCCTCCGCCTCCTTGCGTCTTGCGGCACACGGAGCAGTAGCACCGCATGAAGGGAGACGGGTGGTGCGTCTCCACGCTGAACCGCACGCCGCGACAGTGGCAGGAGCCTTCGAGCTTCATCACAGGTCCTTGGAGAGAATGAGCACGCGCTACGGCCCCAAGGTATTCAGCGCGCCGCTGGCCGGCATGCCGTCCTTGGCGTTCCACCGGCCGCCCACGTCGAAGCACTGGGCGTTGCCGAAGTCACCGGAGCAGCCCTGCCATACGTGGCGCAATTTTCCTCCGATGTCCGACATTTGACCCGATACGCTCCAGGAATACCGTGAATGCTCGGCTCCTACGCGGTTCGCGGAGGTGCGTGGCGCGCGGTACAACGCCGGCATGTCGAACTCGGACGACTTCCGCCTCAATGCGTTGGCGCGCTACCGCAAGAGGTCGAGCCAGCTCGCGCTGGAGATCCACAGCCATTGCGAGGTGCCCGCGGGCTGTGGCGGTGTGGTGCTTCGCTGGCGAAGGCCCGGTGCGTCCATCGGTCTGTCGCTGTCCTCCTACCTGAATGGCGTCCCGGACGGCGGCCTGTTCCTCGATGGGAATCCCCTCGTGGAGCAACGGGTGCTCGTCACCCCGGGTGCGCACATCCTGTCATTTGAAGTGAACCGTCCCGGAGACAGGGGCTTCGTCCTGATGGAGGCCCGGCTGGATCCGGAGATCGCCAGCGCGGTCCACCCGAAACTGGCATCCGCTCCGGATGGCCGATGGAAGGCCACGACACGGCCACCTCCCGAAGGCTGGCGCCTACCGGACTTCGCCGACGCGGGCTTCGCGCCGTTGGTGCAACGGCCCGTTCCCGAACCGAAGACGAACGAGCGCTGGCGGTGGCAGATGCTCAAGGACGACGCCACGGGCCTGGGCCTGGCCTCGAGCGCCACGAAGGCCTGGGTGCGGTGGTCCTTCCACGTGGACGACGAGGGCTTCAAATGAGCCGCCCTTCCCTGGTCCTCATTCCTCAGCACTTCGGCGCCCTCCTCTTCGACCGGCGCTCCTCTCGCTACATGCCGTTCGATGCCCCCGCGGCGGCCGTGCTCACCCGGCTCACCGAGCACACCGCGGACGACGTCATCGGTGATGCGGAGGCTGGCGACCGGGACGCCGTCATCGGGCTCATCCAGCACCTGTCGACGAAGGGCTACCTCCGGATGGATGGCCGGCTCGCGGCGGCCCGCATCGACCGGGCGCCCCCACCCGACCACCTGCTGGGCCCGCTCGCCGTCCACCTGGAGGTCATTGGCGCGTGCAACCTCACGTGCACGCACTGCTTCGCGGGGGAGCTGCCGCGCAATCAGTCCCCGCTCTCCGTGAAGGAGATGGACGCGCTCTTCGCGCAGCTCGCCGGATTGGGCAGCTTCCGGCTGGGACTCACCGGCGGTGAGCCGCTGATGCGCAAGGACCTGCTGGACATCCTCGACGCGGCGACGGGCCACGGCCTCCATCCCTGCATCACCACCAACGCGCTGCTCATCGACGAACGGTGGGCGCGTGAGCTCGGCAAGCGCGAGCTGGTGTGGCTGAACGTGTCGCTGGAAGGCGCCCAGGCGGGGACGAACGATGCCGTGCGGGGCGCTGGCGTCTTCGACCGGGTGATGGAGAAGCTCGCGCTACTCGGCCAGCATGCGCGCTTCACCCTCGCCTTCACGCTGACGCGCGACAACGTGGCGGAAGTCGAGGCCTGCGTCGAACTGGCCCGGCGGGTGGGCGCGCACACCGCCGTCTTCCGCCCGCTGTACCCCGTCGGCACCGCCACCCGGCACCCAGAGCTGATGCCCACGTTCGACGGCTACGTGGACGCACTCGCGCGGCTGGAGCGCGTCGAAGCCGACTCGGACCTCTTCGCGTTGGACCCCTTCAGTCCTTCGGCGCGCGAGGAGCTGCGCGGCGTCGTGACGGAGGGCCCGGGCTGCGGAGCCGCGAACACGGTGGCCTCCGTCTCCGTCCAGGGCAACGTGAATCCGTGCAGCTTCCTGGGCCGGGCCTTCGAGTCCGGCAACATCCGAACGCGCCCCTTCGAGGACATCTGGCGTGACGGGCAGTCCTTCCAGCGCCTCCGGGCGAAGCAGACGGGAGACCGCTTCACCGGGGGCTGCCGCGCGCGTGCGCAGTTCTACAATGGCTCCGCGTTCGCGGAGGACCCTTGGCAAGCCCAGTCCCTGGGAGCTGCCACGGAGTCACATCCACTGCCCGTGCTCGGCGCGGAGCGGGGACAGGGGGGCGCATGTCGGTAATCCAAGCCGCGCTGGGGAAAGCCCGGGTCCAGCGTGCCAGTGGGGACCTGGAAGGCGCCGCCGCGACGCTGGATGCGGTGGCCTGGCAGGCACGCGAGGACGTCCTGCCGATGCTCCAGGACGTGTTGGAGCAGCTCACCGTCATCGAGAACGGCTTCGTGTTCCGCTATGTCCCCGCGGGCACATTCATCATGGGCAGCGACGACGGCGAACCCGACGAGCGCCCCGCCCACGCGGTGACGTTGTCCGCGTTCTGGATGAGCGACACATCGCTGTCATGGAGCGCCTTCGCTCGCCTCCTGGATTGGCCCGAACCGCCCGAGTTCCCCACGGACGAACAACTCGACGGATTCACCGACAGCTTCGCGTACTTCAACGACTCGAAGATTCGCCTGCAGTACTGCGAGAACGACACCCTGCAGGCCAGTGACTGGCACGCCCACGCCATCCACACGCGATGGGAAACCGGCGACGGCGTCATCAAGACCTCACAGGAATTGTTCGGCACGCCAGCGCGCGCGGGCGAGGGCCCGCTGCGCTATGACCAGAAGCCCATGGTCGCGGTCGCCCCTTCGCTCGCGGAACAGTTCGCGCGGCGCTTGAGCACGCCTTCCGTCACCTATCGCCTGCCCACCGAAGCCGAATGGGAGCGCGCGGCGCGGGGCTGCTTCCGTGGCGCGGCGTACCCATGGGGGAACGAACCTCCAGACGCGAGCCGCGCGGACTTCGACCGCTTCAACGACTTCTCGCTCCGCCCCATGCGCGCCTTCCCGCCCAACGACTACGGCCTCTTCGGCATGGCGGGCGGCGTGAGCCAGTGGTGCCAGGACCACTACGACGCCGAGTACTACCGGCACTCGCCGAAGACGTCCCCCGTCTGCGTGCTGGGCGAGGACATCCCCAAGCGCACCCACGTCCTGCGCGGCGGCTCGTGGGCGGACTGCGCGGACGCGCTGCGGGTCAGCTTCCGCTCCGCGAGCGACACCGGGGCGGCGCCCAACATCGGCTTCCGCCTGGTCCGGGTTCCCTCACGGAGGTGAGACCAGCGGCTTGTGAGCCGCCCTACCCCACGGCGGCGACCGGAGCCGCGTCGGCGGTCTCCGGAAGCGCGTCGAAGCTCTCGAACGGGTTCTCCAGCATCTCCCGGAGCGTGTTGGCGAGCACGCCCGCGTGGAACCCGTCGATGAAGCGGTGGTCGAACGTCGCGTTGATGTTCATCACCTTGCCCGGCACCACCTTGCCGTCCTCCACCACGGGCACCTCCTTCACCGCGCCGGGCGCGACGAAGATGGGCACGCGCGTGTACGGCGCCAGCGGAACGTAGGCCGTGTCCAGCCCCAGCGAGCCCACGTTGGTGATGATGGCGGACCCGAAGGCGTCCTTCGGCATGCCGAACCGGCTCATGTCCAGGTTCAGCGTGTACATGAAGAAGGACAGCAACCAGGTGAACGTGTTGAGGAACAGGTAGGGGATCTTCTGGATGGTGCCCTTGCCCTTCTCCAGGGCCACGTCCCGACGCTCGCGGACGCGGCGCACCGCCTCCTCCAGGTCGTTGGCGATCTCCTTCAGGTTCTTCTTGTCCGCGTCCTCGATGCGGGCCGACGTGAGGTCCACCTTTCCGCCGTCCGTCTGGACGACGAGCGTGGACAACGTCACGCGCTGGCGCAGGTAGATGCGGTTGAAGCGGAGGATGGCGTTCGCGTCCGGGCAGCGACGCAGCGCCTCGCCCATGGCCTTGGCCACCAGGTGCGTCACCGTGAGCCGCACGCCCGTGCGCTGACGGAAGGCCTCGATGTAGGCCATCGCCTTGTCCATGCGGACGGTCAGCGTTCCGTAGACGGTGGGGTCGTACGCCGTCTTCCAACTTCCAATCGCAAGCTTGCGAAAGCTCGACAGGTCCCGCTTGGGGATCAACTCCAGATGCGCCATGGCCCCAGTGTCGCCGCTTGGCCCACCCCAAGGGAAGGGTGGGTCCCCCGGCTGATGCCCCCGCCCGCCTCGGACTCAACATGACGCACCGGGTCGCCGTTCAAACCCGATCGGAACATGGTCCGGACGTTGAGGATCATCCGGCTTTCCAGGAACAACCTTGCCGGTGGGCCGCTTCCCCCACGGGCTGCCGGAGCGAGGAATTCACCGGAAGTATAAAATTCGCGGCATTCATTGCCTGCCACGCTCTCTGTGGACGTCAATTCCAAGCAACGCCAATCGATTCTCGGGAGAGGTCGGGAAGACCCATTTACATTCGGTGCCCGGGCGGAAGACCATACGCACTCCATGGCTGGCTTCCGCTTCTGTTCCGCACTCTTGCTGATGTTTGCCCTCACGTCCTCGGCCCACGCGGCCGAGGCGGGACCTCCTGTCAACGTGCTCGACGGGTGGCGCTTCCGATGGGGTGACTCCCCCGTGGGTTCGGATGGCACGCCCCTGTGGGCGAAGGAAACGGGGGATTCGAAGGAGTGGCGGACCACGCCCGCGCTCGCGGCGCCGGAGGGTCGCGGCGACCACAAGTTCATGTGGCTCAGCATCCCCATCCCCGACGGCGGCTGGACGGACCCCGCGCTGTACCTGGGCGAAATCACCCACGCGCTCGAGGTGTACGCGGACGGCCAGCACATCTACACGAGCGGCAAGATCCGGCCGGACAGCTACGAGATTGGCGAGAACCTGTCCTGGCACATCGTGCCCCTGCCGCGCGATGCGCAGGGCAAGCGCGTGCTGCTGCGCATCCAGTCCAGCAATCCCAACATCGGCGTGGCGCAGGCCGCGCAGGTGGGCTCGAAGTATGACCTGCTGGTCTACGTGACGCGCCAGGGCCAGGCGCCCTTCGTCATCTGCTGCCTGCTGCTGGCGGTGGCGCTCGGCGCGGGTGGCGCCTTCGCGCTCCACTGGCGGCGCCGGATGCTGGCGGGCCTGGCGGTCTCCGCGGCCAGCGGCGGCCTGATCCTCCTGGGCCTGAGCGGCATGCCCACGGCGCTGTGGGGCTCGTCCGCCGCCGCCACGCTGGGCACCACGATGGGCATCTTCCTGCTCGTCGCCGGTCTGATGGAGTTCGTCTCGGACGCGCTGCTCGACAACCGGCGCGGCTGGTTCCAGAAGGCGGCCATGGTGTTCTCGCCCGTGGCGGGCGTGTGCGCCCTGGCGACGCTCCTTGACCTGGGCATCGGGCAGCGCATCCTCGTGCCCTTCCTCCCCATGGCGATGGTGGTGCTGCTGGTGGTGCTCTCAGTGGCCATCACCCAGGCGTGGTTGGGCAACCCGGACGCGCGCCTCTTCGTCGGTGGCTTCGCGGGGCTCGTCCTCTCCATCGTCCTCACCATCCTCCCCGTCATCGGCCTGGTGGGCTGGTCGCTGGGCAACGTCACGCACTGGGGCTACGTCGCGTTGACGCTGTCGCTGCTGGGCATCGTCACCCGCCGCTCCATCATGGTGGTGCGCACGCTCGAAGCGCACACCCACCAGTTGGAGGCGCGCGCGCAGGAAGTGCGCAACCTGGCCGAGCGCATGGGCAACGGCGCCGGCGAGCTCGCCACGGTGGTGCAGCAGCTCCGCTCGTCCAGCGACGAGCAGACCGAGGGCGTCAGCCGTCAGGCCGTGGCGCTCCAGGAGGCGGAGCAGACGGTGAAGGAGATCCGCCGCAGCTCGCAGATGACGGCGGAGAAGGCCAGCGCGCTCGCGGCTTCCGCGGAGAGCGCTGAACAGGTGGGCCGCGAGGGAACGGCCGCATTGGAGCGCACGCTGTCGGACCTGGCGGCCATCCGCACCGAGGTCTCCGACATGGCCCGGCGCATCTTCGCGCTCGACGAGCGCACCCGCGAGGTCTCCGGCATCGTGGACTCCGTGAAGGACCTGGCGGACCAGTCCAACATGCTGGCCATCAACGCCGCCATCGAGGCGGCGCGCAGTGGAGAGAGCGGCCGTGGCTTCGGCGTGGTGGCCCGGGAGATGCGCGGCCTGGCGGACCAGTCCATCCAGGCCACGCACCGCATCCGCGAGGTGCTCGACGGCGTCAGCAACAGCATGCGTGAGGCCGCCCGCTCCAGTGAGAAGGGCGACGAGCGCGTGCGGCTGAGCCTCGACGCCGTGCGGACCTCCAGCGCACAGTTCCAGCAGTTGGCCGACATCATCGGCGACACCAGCTCCAGCGTGCGGCAGATCACCGCCGCCGTCAGCGCGCAGGATGCGGGCACCCACCAGATGGCGCAGGCCATCCAGGAGCTGTCCGGGCAGATGCAGCGCACGCTGAAGACGGTGCAGGAGACGCAGGAAGCCACCCGCTCCGTGCAGTCGCTCGCGGAGAGCATGTCCGGCATGGCCAGCCAGACGCTCAAGGCGGAAGGCCTGTCCGTGCCCGCGGCACAGGCGCAGGCGCGCTGATTCCGCGGCCTCCACCTCCGAGCCCGGCGGCCCTCACGGCCACGGCTCGGAGGCTCCGACGGGCGCTGGAAGCTCAGCCCAGCGCCTCCTCCAGGAAGGGCGCGGTCTGGCTGTAGGGCAGGCCCACCACCTCCTCCGGTGGGCCCG
>NZ_SRLV01000220.1:0-421 GCF_006518205.1 Myxococcus sp. CA005
CTTATACTGAAGACCGCGCTTCGGTAAAAAGATAATTCTGAATAATTGTAACCTTTAGGTAAAAAAAGTTATACGCGGTGGAAACATTGCCCGGATAGTCTATAGTCACTAAGCATTAAAATTTGCGCCTCATAATAGTTGGGCCGATTGTGGCACCGCACAGGCGTAATACTCAGCAGGAGATAACAATGAAAATTTTCCAACGGTACAACCCACTTCAGGTGGCGAAGTACGTAAAGATCCTGTTCCGTGGACGGTTATACATCAAGGACGTTGGCGCTTTTGAATTCGATAAGGGTAAGATTCTTATCCCAAAAGTGAAGGATAAGCTGCATTTGTCAGTGATGTCCGAAGTTAACCGTCAGGTTATGCGTCTGCAAACAGAGATGGCTTAACCAAAGTGCTATGCAGTAATAAGACC
>NZ_SRLV01000221.1:0-421 GCF_006518205.1 Myxococcus sp. CA005
GACCTGGGGAGTTCGTGCTCGGGGATCTGATCCAGACCCCCGAGCCATACGGCTCAGTGAGCGGCTTCGTATGCTTCGACGATCTCCTTGGGCAGACGACCACGCGGGCCCACCTCGTAGCCCTCTTCGATCGCCCATTCACGAATATCACTCGTCGAAGCCGCCGCCTTGGGCGACGATGGCTTCTTGGTGGTCACGCGCGGAGCCGTGGACTGCTTGCGGCCGCCGATCCTCGTGGAAGCCTCCAAGAGTTTCGCGACGGTGACGCGGCCGTTCTCGACCTTGTCGAGGTTGGCGCTGGAAATGTCGAGCTGATACTCGACGCCGAGCCATGACCACAACACCGTGTGGACGTCGTCGAGTTCGATCTCCCGACCATCGAGATCATCAACAAATGCGACAGAGCGGATGGTTGCCATAC
>NZ_SRLV01000222.1:0-420 GCF_006518205.1 Myxococcus sp. CA005
ACACTTCATTCCCCTTTTTCTCTTGTTAGCCCCTACCTCTTTAATTCCATCATAGGTACCTGAATATCCAGCTTGTCCATCGCTTTTTCTTTTTCCCGATCCGTGACATGCGTGTATACGGTGGTGGTCTGGATGGATGAGTGCCCCAGTAGCTCTTGCACGGTACGCAGATCGGCACCCTTACGTAAAAGCATCGTTGCAAATGTATGTCGCAGCTTATGGCTGGAGTAAGCTACCCGACGTTCCACACTCTTATCCTGCTGGAATCGCTCGAATGTTTCTGTAGCAATCTGCTGAATAGAGCGTACAGCCAAACGGCGGCCTTTTTGCGACACGAACATCGCGTCCTCCTTCCCCCTCCACGGGGTTAATCTTTCCTCCAACGCACGTTCCACAATATCACACACACCCTCCGGTACC
>NZ_SRLV01000223.1:0-402 GCF_006518205.1 Myxococcus sp. CA005
GGGCTTCTTCGAGGTATGCCACCACGGACGCTTGTCCCAGTTGGACCCGCACCTTCCTGGGGAGGGGGGCTCCGTAGTCACGAGGCGGCCAGGTGGGAATGTAGACGGACTTGTTGACGAGGCTGATCAACGCATCCTCCAGCGCAACGACCTCCGCGCCCTGGAAGTCATCACACCGGACTTCGTCCTGCGGTTTTTCCCAGACCTTGCGCAGCAGGTAGCCCTGTTCCGCGCCAAGACAGACACGCTTCCTGACGTCACCCCAACTGGCGCGCTCCAGTGTCTCGTACCAGGTGCCCGGGCCCCAGGGGTTGCCCATGACAGGAGGGGTTCCCTGGACCGTGCCCGAGCCTCGCTGGAACGACACGAGCGCGAGTTGATGGCCTGCGGACATGCTGTAAC
>NZ_SRLV01000224.1:0-400 GCF_006518205.1 Myxococcus sp. CA005
GTTATATCCATTCTGGTGAAGATAACAAGTTCGATGATTTTATGCGTCAACATCGATTCAGCAAGGTGGATTTCGATACCCAACAGATGATCCATTTTATTAACAGGTTTAATATGAATAAAGGGCTGATTGATAAAAATAACAATTTTTTTATCCAACTTATCGATCAGGCCTTACGATCAACGGATGATATGATCAAAGCAAATGCCTGGTATCTTTATAAAGAGTGGATTCGTAGTGATGATGTTTCACCTATATTTATAGAAACTGAAGAAAAGTTAAGAACCTTTAACACTAATAAATTAACACGAAACGATAATATATTTATCCTGTTCTCCTCTGTCGATGATGGGCCTGTTATGGTGGTAAGCTCCCAGCGCTTACATGATATGTTGAATCC
>NZ_SRLV01000225.1:0-392 GCF_006518205.1 Myxococcus sp. CA005
CTCAAGCACTGCTTGTAGACTAAGCTCGTCAATCTTGCTGTATGTACCACCACCTTCTAGCCATTCCCAGGTCAAGCGCTTTTCTACAGCCAGGCTTCGACATCGTTGAATCAATATCGTCAAGAGCAAGATAAGAAGCGGTCGTGATAACGCTAACAATTACAAAGAGCAAAGAAATCGAAGAAGGCATCGAGCGTCCATTCCAATCTAGCCATTCCTATACCAACACGAAACCGTGCGCGACATCGTCCATTTTTGGCGTTCGTCCTGATCTACCAAACAGGCCTATCTGGGGGCCCAGTGTTGGGTCTTAGGCTTGAGCGGGCCTTGCAATGTTCACGACCGGCGAGACCCCTAGTGTGAGGAGGGGTGAAGAGCGATCAGATCCTGAC
>NZ_SRLV01000226.1:0-386 GCF_006518205.1 Myxococcus sp. CA005
GTGTGGCAAACTGTGGGGGCAAGCCCTCACGTCCGGCAGCCGAAAGGCGTTTGGAGCGTCGGTGGAGGTTTTTGGCGACAATGTTGGAACCCAGCCCCAAAATCCGCGCATCGCTGCGGTAATTAATATCAAGGGTAATGACCTTCGCATCCTTATAGACCTTGTCAAACTCCAGAATCGATTCCTGACGCGCCCCGTTAAAGGTGTAGATTGTCTGGTCATCATCACCGACGACCATCAGATTGCGGTGACGGGCAGCTAATCGCTGCACCATTTCATATTGCAGGGCATTCGTATCCTGAAACTCATCGACCATGATGTGGGAAAAACGCCGTTGAAGCGGCTGAAGCACATCCGGGTCACGCAGCAGAACGGAGGCACGCAGC
>NZ_SRLV01000227.1:0-385 GCF_006518205.1 Myxococcus sp. CA005
GAAGCGGCGTTGGCGGTAGCCGCCGACGGCGCCGAATCGACCCTGCGCCAACTGGCCGGGATCGAGGTTGAAAAGCATGACTACCACCAGCGTGGCGTGGTGGCCTACGTGGACAGCGATCTTCCCAACCAGGCCACCGCCTGGCAGCGTTTCCTGCCGAGCGGGCCGCTGGCGCTGCTGCCGGTGGCCGAGCGCCGCAGCTCGATCGTATGGACCCTGCCCGAGGACGAGGCCGCGCGCGTGCTGGCGCTGGACGAAGACAGCTTCAACCGCGAACTGACCCGCGCCTTCGCGGCGCGGCTGGGTGAGCTGCGGCTGGCATCACCGCGCGCAGCCTTCCCGCTGCGCCGCCAGCTGGCACGTCACTACGTGGCCGGCCGCGTGC
>NZ_SRLV01000022.1:0-112072 GCF_006518205.1 Myxococcus sp. CA005
GGCCAGGCCCCCCGTGCTTCGAGCCCCGCTCCGTGCTGGAGCGTGATGTCCTGTCCTATTGCGCGTGGCGTGCCACACACCGGTCCCGGTGGGCGCACCTGAGCGTCCCAAGTCTTTTCAGTGGGTTATGGATTCGGGTGCCCTTTTCACGGGGCTGGGCGGGGTGGTGACAACTGTCATCACCGGTGACAACCGTCATCACCGGGGCGGCCCCCAGGTGGTGACTCTTGTCACCGGGGGCCCATCTCGGGCGAGGCACGTGACACCTTGGCAACGGCGGGGCGTCCCGCGCGCGGGCCTACAGCCCTCCGCGCAGCTCCAGCTCGCTCCACAGCGCGCCGTCGCGCTCCCGTAGCAGGAAGGCGAGGCACCCCTGGTGGAAGCCCCGAATGGGGGCCTCCGGGTCCGGGAAGCCGGGGGGCAGTGTCCAATCCGCCGGCTGGAGGCCGCTCGCTGGGACGGGGCGCTCGCGGCGCAGCTCGCCCACCTCCGCGTCCGTGAGCGTCCGCACGCGGGCCCAGGGCAACAGGTCGCGTCCGTGCAGCCACACCCGCTGCCCCAGCCCCGGGTCCTCCCACGGCCCAATCGCCGTGCGCCGCAGGGTGGACAGGTGCGCCCCGCAGCCCAGCGCGCGCCCCACGTCGCGGGCCAGCGAGCGCACGTAGTAGCCCCCACGGCAGCTCAGCCACAGGCGGCTGGCGCGCGGCAGGTCATGGGACAGCCAGCGCGCGGCGTGCAGGTACACGCGCGAGGGCGGTAGCTCCACGGCTTCTCCCCGATGCGCCTTCCGGTAGGCAGGCTCGCCCCCCACCTTCTTCGCGCTGGTGGCCGGAGGCACCTGCTCCCGCCAGCCCACGAAGGACGCCAGCGCCGCGTCCAGGGCCCCGGGCGTCAGCGCCGCCGTGTCTCCCTGGAGGACGGGCCGGCCGTGCAGGTCCCCCGTGTCCGTCTCCGTACCCCAGACGACCTCGGCCTCGTAGACCTTGGGCACGGCGTGCAGCAGCTCGAACAGGCGCGGCGCCTGCCCCACCAACACCAGCAGCAGCCCTTCCGCGAAGGGGTCCAACGTCCCGCCGTGGCACACCGGTATCCGCTTGCCCGGCTGCACGGCCTTCGCCTCCTCCATGAACCGCTGCACCACCGAGAAGCTCGTGGCGCCCACCGGCTTGTGGACCCGGTAGATGCCCGGACTCAGTTTCCCTCCCACCGCGACCCTCCTGTGGCCTCACACCCTACCCCGGCCGGGCGTGCGGTGGCGGAAGGTGGAACTCCCGCCGCGTCCGCAATGAAAGACAATTCATGCCGTGCGCCGAGGCGCCGCGCGCCCGCAAGGCCAGGACCATTTCCCGCCCCGAAACAAGCAACCGCTGCATTGCCCGTCCTTTGGCGTTCATCTGGCAATCATCTCGAATCGGGAACGCCATGACGGGCGTATGCCTGCGTGCAGGTGCGGGACAGCCATCCCCGCAGTGCCTCGCATTTCCCCATGAGGTGCCTCCATGACGTCCCCGCTTCGCCCGGGATGGGTCCTGCTGTCCGTCCTGATCCTGCTGCTGTCCGCCACCACTGGCTGTGATGACGACCCGCCTCCGCCCATTCCCGACGCGGGGCAGCAGCCCACGGACTCCGGCACGGACGCGGGTTCCGAGGACGCCGGAACGGACGCGGGGCCCGAGGCGCCCTGGGATGGGGGCTACACCGTGCTGGACGACCCGGGTGACTGGATTGACCGGGGAGCGTTCTCCGCGTGCCGGTTCACCGTGGAGAACCCCAGCCTCGAGGCCTGCGCGGATCCGGCGAACTTCGACATGTCGTCCTGCAACGCGGACCAGCTCGCCGCGGTGGAGCAACACGGCATCTATGTGGGCGACGGGCGGTCGGAAAGGCGGCTCGCGGATGGGGCACGTCCGTCACGCCGGGCACCGCCGCCTTCCAGCTCTTCGCGGATGGGGGTCCCGACAAGGTCATGGGCATTCCCGTCACCACGCGGAAGACGACCGGCGGCACCTTCTTCCTCTCCGGCAGACAGTCGAATCCCTACACCGGAGAGCGCGTCGTCTCGTTGGCGGGCTGTGAGACGCCCAGGCCCGACGTCATCACCGGCTGCTATGTCCGTTGCACGGAGACGCCCCGGTCCTCCACCCGGAGCATGGGCACCTTCGAGGCCGAGCGGGCGGAGCGGCGCGGCGAAGCCGAGTCGTCCGGCGGGATGCGGCTCGTCGCCGAGTTCGCATCTGCGCGTACTGGACGTCACCGACCCGGCGAACATCGTGAAGATTGGCGAGCACCGCATGCGGTACTCCACCTCCATCCACAACATGATTCTCAAGGGCGAGCGGCTGTACGTCGCCTGGTACCACGAGGGCGTGCGCGTGCTGGACGTGGCCAACCCCACCCAGCCCCGGCAGGTGGCGCACTTCAACACCTTCAGGGAGACGGACCCGCACCGGGCGGACGGCGCCTTCGAGGGCGCCATTGGCATCCGCGTGCCCGGGGATGGGTACGTCTACGTCGTCGATACGTCGCGCGGGCTGCTCATCTTCAACGAGCCGTGAGCCAGCAGAGGGCGCCACTTCGCGGCGCTCGCGATGGCTTCTATGCTGAACACAGGGCGCCCGCGAAACGATGCGGGCGCCCATTCTCCTCCTCCAGAGGCTGCACCTCATGTCTGTTCGTGCCGCGCGCCCGCTGCTGGCGATTGTTTGCGCCGTTTCGTTGTCCGCATGCTCCTCCTCGGACCCCACGCCACCGGGGCCCACGCCACCGGCCTACAACGGCCCCTGGGAGGTGCTTCCGGAGCTGGGGGAATGGGTGGACCCCGGGGCCTTCGAGTCCTGTCCCGCGCAGACGTCCCAGGCGGCGTGCAACGCGCCGGAGACACTGGTGATGCCAGACTGTGACTTCGGCTCGCTCGCGGGCCTGGAGCGGCAGGGCGCCATCTACCGCGCGGAAATCCGGTACGAGACCCAGGTGCAGCCCGGCACCGTACGAGTCCTCCCGGAGAACGGTGGTTTCCAGTTCGATGCATCGGGCCAGCCCATGTCCGTCATGGGACGCAAGCCCCATGCAGCCACCATGAATGGCGAGCGGTTCTTCATTTCCTCCGAGCCCACGAGCCAAACCGGGCTCCAAGACCGCTACACGTTCATCGGCTGTCACGCCCAGGGGCCACGGAGCCTCACCGGCTGCGTTCTCTGGTGCCGAGGCAGCACACTGCGCCAGAGCGGTAGCTTCCGCGCCGAGCGCATGACGTGGCGAGAGGGCGAGCCCGAGTCCGCCAACCTTCAGCTCCTGTCCGAAATGCCCGTGGGCCTGGACACGCCTGTGGACGTGTATGTCACCCATGGCCACGCCTATGTCGTGGCCATCGACCGGCGCGGCGTCGGCGGCGGCCTCGCCGTCTTCAACGTGAGCAATCCCTACATCCCCGTCCAGCAGACGGTCATCCGCTTCGGCCATAGCGACTACTGGAATGCCGTGTGGGCTCGAGACAATGCGCTCTACGTAGGCAGCGCGCGCTCCGGCCTGCTCGTGTTCGACCTGGCCGACCCGCGGTTGCCCGCCTTCGTGCGCAACCACCCCAGCGGTGGCAGCCCAGTCGACGTGCACACCCTCTTCGTGGATGGAAACCGGCTCTATGCCATGTCGCCATCCCACAAGCAGACGCTCATCTTCGACATCACCCAACCGCTGGAGCCTCAGCTCCTCACCCGCTTCACGTATCCCAGAAGTGTGGGCTATCCGCATGACGCCTTCGCGTATGAGGGGCGCCTCTACATCAACCACCTCGACGATGGCTTCCTCATCGCAGGGCTGGGCGGCGAGACACCGGAGTTGCTCGGCCGCTACACCTATCCCCATGCCTTCAGCCACGCCAACGCGGTGGGTACCTTCAATGGCCGCACCGTGGCCTTCGAGGGCGGCGAGACGATGGGCTCCCATATCCGCGTGCTGGACGTCACCGACCCGGCGAACATCGTGAAGATTGGTGAATACCGCCTGCGGGGCCTCACCTCCGTCCACAACATGCTGCTGGTGGGCACGCGGCTCTACGTCGCGTACTACCATGAGGGCGTGCGCGTCCTGGACGTGTCCAATCCCTCGCAGCCTCGCGAAATCGCGCACTACAACACCTTCCGGGAGTCAGACCGGAACCGGACAGACAAGCTGACCGACGGCGCCATCGGCATCCGCGTGCCGGGAGACGGCCGCATCTATGTGGTGGACACGTCGCGCGGGCTGCTCATCTTCAACGAGCCGTGAGCCCTGGGACTCACGCCTCGATGCGGTTGCGGCCGTTCTCCTTCGCGCGCAGCAGCCGCGCGTCCGCGGTCCGCAGCAGCGACTCCACCGTGTCGCCGTCCCCCGGCGACACCGCGATGCCCGCGCTGAAGGTGACGTGGAAGGGCTCGCCGGTGTCGCCGTCGAAGGTCATGTCCGACAGCTCCGCCGCGGTGCGAGCGAGGATTTCCGAGGCGCTGCCCGCGCTCTCTCCCAAGAGCCCCACCACGAACTCCTCGCCACCCCAGCGGCCACGCACGTCCTCGCGGCGGAAGCGCGCGCCCAACAGCCGGCCCAACCACATCAACACGCGGTCTCCGGCCAGGTGACCGTAGCGGTCATTCACCTGCTTGAAGTGGTCCACGTCCAGGAAGCACAAGGCCAGCGGCTTTCCCTGGCGCCGCGACTCGGCCAGCCGGGCGCGGAGCCCGTCCAGGAAGGGCCGGCGCAGCAGCAGGCCCGTCAGCCCATCCCGCTCCGCCCGCTCGCGAGACAGACGCGTGCGCTCCAACCGGGCCTGCACGCGCGCTCGCAACTCCTCGCGCAGCACCGGCTTGGAGAGGTAGTCATCCGCCCCCGCCTGGAAGGCCGCCAGCCGGAACTCCAGCCCCAGGTGCGCGGTAATCAGCAGCACCGGCAGCTCCTGCCACTCCGGCGTGGAGCGCAGGATCCGGCACAGGTCGAAGCCACTGGGCCCCGGCATCTGCACGTCCAGCAGCAACAGGTCCGGCCGGTGCTGCGCCAGCGCCTCCATCAGCCCGTGCGCGTCGCTCAGCCCCACCACCTCAATCTGGTCGCTGGCGAGGGCCTGCGTCAGCGCGGCGATGGCATCCGGGTCGTCATCCACCACCATCACCCGCGCGCGCTCCGGGCGGCGCGCCGCCACCATGCGCTCGGCCGCGGCGGAGAAGTCCCGCGCGGTGAAGGGCCGTGGCAGGAAGAGGGACGCCCCCGCGTGCGCCGCCGCCACCCGTTCCTCCAGCACGTCCCGGGCACCCGTGACGGCCAGCGGCAGCACGGGCAGGCTCTCCTCCGCGCGCAGCGCATGCGCCACGGCCAGGCCGCCCAGTGGGCCGCCCAGGTCCAGGTGGACCAGCACGCCATCCACCCACTGCCGCCGCGCCACCTCACACGCCGCGTCCGCCGTGCGCGCCGTCACCACGCCCACGCCCACCTGGCGCCCCATGCGCTCCGCTTCGGCCAGCAGCTTCGCGTCCTCGTCCACCACCAGCAGCACGCCCTCGGAGGACTGCGGCGGCGCGGCGGCGGGCTTCACCGGAACGGAGGCCGCGGCGGCCAGCGTGCGGAAGGACGCGTCCAGCGCCGCCACATCCACGGGCGCCCCAGCCCGGGCCGGCAAGAGCACCGCCTCCAGTTGGCCCGCCCGGATGCTCACCTCCGCAAAGCCGTAGCTGCCCGCGGTTCCGTGCAACTTGTGGACAACCGTGTAGGCCTCCTCCAGCGCCGCCGCGTCACCCCCGCGCCCGCGAACGAGCAGCGCCTCCAGCGCCGCCACCTTCTCCTTCAGCCGGGCGCCGTACTCCGCGTTGAGCGCCGCGAGGCTGGCGGCCAGGTCGTCCACTTCCACGTTCACTTCCTCCGCCTCCTCCAACGCCTCGGGCGGTGGCGGTGGCGGCAGGGCGGGCGCGGGGAAGAGCTGGTTCACCCAGACGAGCAGCTCCTCCGGCTTGTAGGGCTTGTGGATGATGCGCACCACGCCCAGTTGCCGCGTGAGCAACTCATGGCTCTTCAAGTCCTTCCAGAAGGCCGAGGCGAAGAGGATGGGCAGCTTGGGCTGTGTCTTGCGCAGCTCGCGAATGAAGTCCGCGCCCGTCATCCCCGGTAGCAGGCCGTCCACGATGGCGGCGTCCACCGGCACGCGCGCGAGCACGGCCTGCGCCTCCGCCGCGCTGCGCGCGGGCTCCACGCGGTAGCCCTTCTCACGCAGGAAGGTGCCCACCAGGGACTGCAAATCCTTGTCGTCCTCCAGGAACAGGAGTGTCCTGCTGCTCATGAGGGGTGTGCCTTTCTCGCCAGCAGGCCGTTGAGGAGGTCACGCACGGAGGAGACCAGCTCCTCTTCCGACGCGCGCGACTTGGTGAAGTGCCGGGTGATGCCCAGGGTGAGCTGCCGCTCATCCATGCGCGTCAAATCCCGGCCCGTGAAGACGATGAGCGGCGTGGCGCGGCCCTTGCCTTGACGGAGGATGTCGACGACCTCGAAGCCGTCCAGGCGCGGCAGGCCGACGTCCAGGACGATGAGGTCCGGCGTCGTCTCGCGCGCGAGTTCCACCGCGCTCTCGCCGTCCGCCGCCTCGAAGACTTGCACGCCCAGCCGCTCCATCTGCGCGCACAGCGTGCGCCGGGTGCTGGCGTCGTCATCCACCACCAGCACGCGCGCCTGGCCCGGCTGCCGTGTGGCGTAGCGCAGCGACTTGAGCAGCCGTGACTCTTCCAATGGCCGAGGCATCCAATCCACCCAGTGCGGAACGCCCTCCGCGTCCTCCGAGCGGCCGGACAGCGCCAGCACGGGCAACTCGTGCGTGCGCGGCTGTTCGCGCAGGCGCCGCACCCAGTCCAGCGCGTGCCCTTCCGGAAGCCGCATGTCCACCACCAGCGCGTCCGGCAGGGCCGTGTCCAGATGCTTCGCCGCCTCGATGAGGCTGGTGGCGCGCACCACGCGGTAGCCTTCGTGCGCGAGGAGCCCGCCCAGCAGCGACGCCAGCTCCGCGTCCGCGGTGGTCACCAGCACCTCATGGCGGGACACGTCCTCGGGGATGACGGGCGGCGGCGTGACGGACGCGGGCCGGGCCGACTCCAGCGTGAAGGTGAAGGTGGAGCCCCGGCCCTCCTCGCTTTCCACGGTGATACGGCTGCCGTGCTGCTCCACGATGGCCTGCGAGATGGCCAGCCCCAGCCCCGTGCCTCCCTTGGAGCGCGTGTCCGAGCTGTCCAGTTGCTGGAAGCGGCCGAAGAGGCGCGCACGCTGCTCCTGGGAGATGCCGGGGCCCTGGTCCACCACACTGAAACGCACCCGCCCGTCCTCCTCTTCCCCCACGCGCACCGTCACTCCCGCGCCCTGCGGGGAGAACTTCACCGCGTTGGACACCAGGTTGGTGAGTACCTGCACCAGCCGGTCCCGGTCCGCCTTCACCTGCGGCGTGCCCGTCACCTCGGCGTGGAGCGAGACACCCGCGCCGTCCGCCATGCCCCGGACGCTCGCGAAGGCGGACTCCACCAGGTCCGCGCATTCCGGCGTGGAGACCTTCAGCTCCAGCTTGCCCGCCTCCATCTTCTCCAGGTCGAGGATGTCGTTGATGAGGCGGATGAGGCGTTCGGTGTTGGTGCGGGCGATGCGCACCATGTCCAGCGCCTGGGGCGGAATATCGCCCACGATGCCACCCTCCAGCAGGCCCAGGGAGCCGCGAATGGAGGTGAGCGGCGTGCGCAGCTCATGGCTGACGGTGGAGATGAACTCGTTCTTCATCCGCTCCACCGCCTTGCGCTCGGTGATGTCGCGCACGAAGACGGTGTAGCGAGGCGGACCTTCTCCCGGCACGCGGACGATGGTCAGCTCCGCGGGGAAGGTGCTGCCATCCCTGCGCAGACACGGCGACTCCAACCGCGTGGCCTGCCCCGACGCGGTGTTCCGCCCCGCGGCCAGCACCTTCTGACGGGCACCGTCCGGCAGCTCCGCCGGGAGCGCCACGGAGAGGAAGTCGCGGCCCACCACGTCCGCGGCGACCACCTGGAAGGTCTTCTGCGCCGAGGGGTTCAGCTCCAGCAAGTCCCCGCCGCCGTCCAGCAGCAGGATGCCGTCCGGAGAGGCCTCCAGAATCGCGGCCTTGCGTGCCTCGCTGGCGCGCAGCCCGTCGTTGGCGGCGGACAAGGCCTTGGTGCGCTCCTCCACCCGCCGCTCCAAATCCGTGTTGAGCGTGGCCAGGTCGGCGGTGGCCCTAGACAGCCGCACCATCACCACCAGCACGTAGGCCACCAGCGCCAGGGAGACGATGAAGAAGATGATGCGCGAGCGCTCGTTGCGCGCCTGCGTGCGCTCGTAGAGCTCCAGGTAGGTGTTGATGAGGCGCTCCGCCCGCGTGCTGACGGTGCCCTCCAACAGGGCCTGGACGGCCGCGTCCGCCGCTTCCTTCTCACCCCGCGCGTCCGCGGCGCGGGCTCGCTCCAGCAGCGCGGCGCTCTCCTCCAGCGCGCTGACGAACAGGTCCAGCGCCGCGTTCATCGTGCGCCGGTCCATGGCGGACAGGAAGGAGGGGAACTGTCGCAGCGCGTCCGCGCGGGCCCTCAGCGCGGCGAAGTCCTCCGGGTCCGAGCCGTGAAGCGTGCGCAGGCCCATGCGTTCGCGCAGCACGTCCATCTCCAGGTCGCCGCTGGCCACGCGCAGGTGCCGCAGCGCACTGCGGTAGCGGTCATTGTCGGAGGTGGCCCATGGACGGCCCATGGCGAACAGGCCGCACAAGAGCAGCAGCGCGCCCGCCGCCAACACGCCCGAGCGACGGGAGAGGCGAAGCCCCTGACTCACCCTGGCACCAACTCGCGAATCTCCTGGGGCAACGTCATCGGGTCGAAGGGCTTCCCGATGACGCCCAGCGCGCCCAGCTCCAGATAGCGGGCGACCTCCTGTTTCTGGATTTTCGCCGTCATGAAGATGATGGGCGTGTGCGCCGTGGACTCCTCGGCGCGCAGCCGGCCGAAGGTGGTGGGCCCGTCCATGCCCGGCATCATCACGTCCAGCAAGATGAGGTCGGGCTTCTCCGTGCGGGCCTTCTCCAGGGCCTCCGCGCCAGACGCGGCGAGCACCGTCTGCCATCCCCCCACACGGCTGAGGCTGAGATTGCCGATGGTGCGGATGTCATCTTCATCGTCAACGAGCATCACCTTGCGAAGGGTCGTCATGGCTGGGGCGGGACTCTACCAGGGTGGCTGTTCCCGGAAGCGGGCGCACCGGCGTCAGGGATTGGCCCGTCCCGTGGAACAGTCCGTTACCGGCCACCTGGCGATGCAGCGGTGGAGACGTGGTCCCCGCGCGGAGAGGGCGCTACGGCACGCCCGTGAGCACGCGCCCGTCGTACACCCGGATGAAGCCCCCGTCCTGGTCCCAAGTGGCGCTGAAGCCACCGGTCACCACGACATGACCTCCCGGGGTGAGCGCGAGGCCGCTGATACGGACCGGGCCTCCGCCCCCTGTGCTCCCCTCGACATAGGTCACCGGGCCGAGCGCGCGGGTCGTGAGGTTCATCGCCGCGAACCAGCCTCGACCAATCTCCGTTCCGCCTGCGAGGAGTTCGTGCCCGCCGATGAGCAGCGTGCCGGAGGGCGAGAAGGTCTGCAGGGTGACCACGCCCGGCACGTTCGAGACCGCCGCGTTCCACTGCGTCATCCCGTTCGCACCAATCCACCGCTGGGTGAAGCCCTCGGTGGTTCCGTCCCCGGGGGAGAGGGTGCTCGTCGCGCCCTCGGGGTTGACGGCGAAGAGGCTCCCGATGTCCTGAGTCTCCCACCGGATGGCGCCCTCGGCGCTGTACTTCCGCAAGTAGGACTTCACGAACACCGACTGCCCGGACGTCGCGTCCCGGTTGTGCACACTGCCGGCCAGATAGACCTCACCCTGGGCATTCACCGCCAAGCCCCAGGTGTAGTTGAACTGGCCCTCATTGAAGAGCAGGCTCCAGCGCTCGGCAGCCTGCGGCGAGACGGCGATGAGCTTGAGTTGACGCGCAATTTCATGGTTGCCCAGGCTCAACAGCACGTAGACGTGCCCGCTGGCGCTCACCGCGAGCTCGGGCCAGCTGGGATTCTCGACAGCCACCAACGCGGTCCACAGCACCTGCCCGCTCGGGTCGTACCGGGTCACCCGCCCGGAGGAGTCCACCACGTAGGCATTGCTCGCGCCATCCAGGGCCATCGCCACCCCGTCGCTCAGGGAGACCGACCAAAGCACCTCCCCGGTGCTGCTGAGCCGCTGCAACTGCCCGGCCTCCAGGACGGCGATGTCACCACCGGCCGAAACCGCCACGCTCCGCGGATGAGCGCCCCGCCGCGCCTCCCACCGCAGGAGGGAATCGAGCGCCTCCAGGGAGACGACCTTCGTCCCGTCGATGACGAGCGAGCAGCCGCCGCCCGCCACCACGACACAGTCTCCGCCCCAGGTCGGAATCCCCGCCGGCGCGGTCCGGAGGGTCACCTGCGCCTTGCGGACAGGCACCTTGCACGGCTCGCCGCAGAACCAGCCTTCCTCCTCGGCCACCACGTGCGCTCCGTCACCGGGCAGGCTCCGCACCTCCACATAGCCGACGCCCATGCCCTTGAGGATCGCGCTGTCCACGTCGGGAGCGCCCTCCACCTTGAGGCGGGCCTCGCTCGGCCCCGCCAGCCGGGGCGAGAACCGCACCCGCACCTCGCACTCCATGCCCGCATCGAGGAAGCGCTCGCAGGTGTTGGCGGCGATGGTGAACCCGCTGCCCTCCACCTTGACGGACACGGACTCCACCGCCGACGGAGACGCATTGCGAACGGTGACGAGATGCTCGGGGGAGACCTGGCCCACCTCCAGCTCACCGAAGTCGACCGTCTCCCGGTCGATGATGAGCACAGCCGGCTTCTGTTCGTCGTCGGAGCACGCGGCGGAAAGGACAGACGCGCTGAGCAGCAAGGAGAGCAAAGGCTTGCGAAGCATGCGTGGCCTTCTAGGTGAGCCCATGTCCGCGTGACAAGTGACTCCCCCTCGACCCACCTCGCATGGAGCCCGCACGGACGGCACGCATGCGTCTGTCATTACCCGGTGAGCAGGAATGCAGCCTGCCCCGCCCCCCCCCCAAGCTCCATGAGAGCCGGGGTCGAAGCGCCTAGGAACCGGCGTCGCCTGGCTCCGCCACGCAATGCCCCTGCTTGCAGCGGGGCACGAAGGATGGGTAGGCACACTGGCCGGTGCTGGCGCAGATGGGAGACTCGGTGCAGTAGCGCAGCACCTCCTCGGCGGCCCGCGTCGCGAACTCCGCGCGGCTGGCGGTGTTCACCATCGCCGGGGGGCACTCCCCATAGCCCGTGCACCGGCCGTTGACGGAGACGGCCACGCAGTCACTGTCCTGCTGGCAGCTATCGCGCTCCGTGCGCAGGCTCTCCAGCGCGCAGTGCACCGTCTTCAAGCGCGGGCAGTTGTAGTCCTCGTTGGCGCACCCGGGATACGTGTACGTCTCCTGGGGATGCAGGGGCAGTGTGCCTTCCGTGGAGTCAGTCCCATCCGCACGGCAGCCCAGCCACAACCCCACGAACAACAGCAACGCCAGCTTGCGCATCCGCATCTCCATCTGTGTCATCGACCCCGGCCCCGCATCCTCACCAGAAGGTGCCGCGTCTCCAATCGAAGGTTGCCGGGTGCGTTGGATTGCCACGCCCTGGCCTGAACGGTTGTTCAAGGCGCCCACACGCAGCGGCGCCCACGGAACAGCCAAGACGACGAACGGGAGCGCCCCTGCGCACCTTGGCGGGTCCGGCGCGGAAGGCGAGCGGGCGGACGGGCGGACGGGCGGACGTAACGGCCCCCCAGGAAGGCGTTCGACCGTGAGCCGCCAGGAAGACGCCTGTTCGTTGACTCCTGGCGGCTCCAGAATCCTTGTGACGCGGTGGACGCATCCGCGCTGTCGACTCAATCCACCCGAGCCGGGGTACGGAGGAGACACATTTGGGTGGGGCTGAGACAGCCGGAGACGCGCGCTACCAGGAGCTGTTCAACGGAGCGGATGTCTCCCTCTGGGAAGAGGACTTCACCGCCGTTTCGGCCGCGCTCGACAGCCTGCGTGCCTCCGGCGTCCAGGACCTGCGTGCCTGGCTCGCGGCGCATCCCGGGTTCGTGATGGAGGCCGCGGAGCGGGTGAAGGTCGTGGATGTGAACGAGGCCACGGTACGCCTGCTCGAAGCGCGCACCCGGGATGAGGTGCTTCGCACCTTGTCCCTGTCCCGGTCCCGCGTCTTCGTCCCGGAGCCGTTGAAGGCCTTCACCGCCGAGCTCCTCCTGCTCTGGGAAGGCGGCACACGGTTGGAGCTGGAGACCGAGCTCCAGACCCTGGGGGGCCGCCACATCGAGGTGATGCTCACCCTGACCCGGCCGTCGAGGGAGCGGAGCGACCGGGTCTTCGTCACCCTGCGGGAGGTCACCGCGCAGAAGGCGTCCCAACTGGCACGCCAGGAGAGTGAGGCCCGCTTCCGGAACATGGCGGACCACGCGCCGGTGATGCTGTGGGTGACGGACGTCACCGGCCGCTGCATCTATCTCAGCCGGACCTGGTACGAGTTCACGGGACAGACGGAGGCAGAAGGCCTGGGCTTCGGCTGGCTCAAGGCCGTGCATCCCGACGACTCCGAGCATTCAGGGGCGGTGTTCCTCGGCGCCAACGCGCGGCGCAGCCCCTTCCGGCTCGATTACCGGCTGCGGCGCAAGGATGGTGAGTACCGGTGGGCCATCGACTCGGCCAGCCCCCGCTTCGGGCTGAACGGCGAGTTCCTGGGCTACATCGGCTCCGTCATCGACATCTCCGAGCGGAAGCAGGCCGAACAGGAGCGCGAGCGGCTGCTGGCCGCCATGGATGAGGCCATCCGGCTGCGCGACGAGTTCCTCACCGTGGCCAGCCACGAGCTCAAGACGCCGCTGACGCCGCTCAGCTTGAAGCTGCAGACGCTGGCGCGGGCCACCCAGGAGCGGCGCGGACCGGAGCTGCTGGAGCGGCTGCCCGCGGACCTGGAGGTCATGCAGCGGCAGGTGAAGCGGCTGTCGACGCTGGTGGGCGAGCTGCTGGACGTGACGCTCATCAGCAGCGGTCATCTGCACCTGGAGCTGGAGCCGGTGGACCTGGGAGCGCTGGTCCAAGAGGTGGCCGCGCGCTTCGAGGGTGAGTCCCAGCGCACCGGGACGCCCATCCAGGCGAAGCTGGACGAGGTGGTGGTGGGCCAGTGGGACCGGGGGCGGCTGGAGCAGGCGGTATCGAACCTCCTCTCCAATGCCCTCAAGTACGGCGTGGGTCACCCCGTCCACCTACAGGTCGGCAGGACGGCGGAGCACGCCTGGTTCAGCGTCCGTGACGAAGGCATTGGTATTCCCCCCGAGGCGGTGGGCCGCATCTTCGAGAAGTTCGAGCGCGCCGTCTCCGAGCGGCACTACGGCGGACTGGGCTTGGGGTTGTACGTCACGCGGCAGAACGTCCAGGCCATGGGTGGAACCATCGACGTGCGAAGCACGCTGGGCCAGGGCGCCACCTTCACGGCGCGCCTGCCCTGCCAGATGTCCAACGTGAACGCGGCGCGGGAAAAGGCGTCATGAAGCGCTCCCAGGCCGTGGAGGGAGTGCCGCGAGGCGGGCGCTGAGCAGCGCTAGCCCGTCGCCCGGCGCTTGCGCGCCGCACGCGCGGCGGGCTTCGCCGGGGCGGCGGGCGCCGGAGCCGCCGGCTGAGGCAGCACGGTGACGACGGCGTTCACCACCCGGGACACCGCGCGGAGCTGACCGGGTTCGAGCTCCCGCAGCTTGCGCGTCATGCGGCGCAGCTCCACCGGGTCTTCCTTCACCGTCTTGCGGGGCATGACGGGCGCGCCGTCGGGACGGCCCACGCCCAGCAGCGTGTCCGCGGAGACCTGGAGCACGTCGCACAGACGGCGCAGCGTCTGGGTCCGGGGCAGCATCTTCCCGCGCTCCAGGCGACTGTAGACCTCCATGGCCATGCCCATGCGTTCGGCGACGTCGCCCTGGGTGAGGCCCAGACGCAGGCGGGCGTCACGCGCAGCACCTCCCAGCACGGCTGCCAGCTTGTGGTCGACGGGCTCACGCATGACGGCCGAGGGTTGCACGCCCGCAGGGTCCTGCAAGTTTCCATCCGCCACCCTGGTGCATCCCCTCCACCGAAACCTACCTCCCAAGTCAGGACACTACCTCAAAGGGCAAACGTCATGCTATGGACCTCCAAGGTTGAATCATGACGCCGCTCACAATGACAGCCGCTGGAACCACGTCTGAATTGGACCTCCAAGGTCCAATAGGAGTCCATCCGTGATGCCGGAAGAGGGCTTGCACCCGCTGATGCTCCAGGAGTCGGAGGAGGTGGGGGCCTTCCGCATCGTCCGGAGGCTGGCCACCGGGGGCTTTGGGGCCATCTTCCTGGCCGAATCCGAGACGCGCCGGCAGGTGGCGCTGAAGTTCGCGCTCCAGGGCCCCTCGGAGGAGGACTCGCCCGCGGCGGACGCGCGAACCTGGAAGGAGGTCCACGTCCTCATGCGCCTGGAGCACCCCAACGTCGTGGAGCTGCTGGGCTACCGGCGGTGGCCGGATGCGCGCGATGGCTACCTGGTCCTCATCATGGGTTACGTGGAGGGCCCCACCCTGTCCGAGTGGGCCCTGGCCGCGCAGCCCACGCCCCGGCGCGCGGTGCAGGTGTTCCAGCAGTTGGCGCTCACGCTGGATGCCATCCACCGCGCGGGCGTGCTCCACCGCGACATCAAGGGCAACAACATCATCATTCGCGCGTCGGACGGGCAGCCGGTGCTGGTGGACTTCGGCTCGGGGGACCATGCGTGCTCGCCCGTGCTGACCGAGGACACCCTGCCGCCGGGCACCCCCAGCTATCGCAGCCCGGAGGCCCTGCGCTTCTGGGCGCAGCCTCGGCCCGCGGGCTCGCGTTACGCGTTCGCGCCCACGGATGATCTCTACTCGCTGGGGCTGGTGCTCTACGAGGTGCTCACCGGGAGCTTTCCCTATCCGACGCAGCTGCCGCCCGCCGGGCTGCTGGCCAGCATCGAGTCCGGTGGCTTTCCCCTGCCCTCTGTCCGCAACCCGCGCGTCCCGAAGGCGTTGGACGCCATCGTGGCGCGCTTGCTGTCGCCCTCCGCGGCGGGGCGGCCTCCTTCGGGAGCGGCCCTGTTCGACGCGCTGGACGCGGCGCTGGCGGGCGCGGACTCGGCCTGGGATGAGCACCTGTTTCCTCCTCTCGCTCCCGAGGAGGCCGTCACCGAGGAGGCGCTGGAGTTCTTCGACGGGGACGAGGAAGCGCGCGAGCTGCGCCACTGGATGCGTGTCCCGGAGCGAGCGCGCCCGCCAGCGTCCTTCGCGCCGCCCACAGAGCCCGCCTCACCCTGGGCTTTGACAGAGGTCCGCGCGAGCACCGGGTGGCGGCGGTGGCGGGACGCGCTGAAACGGCTCTGGGCCACGCTGCGCTCGTGGCGCTGAGCCGGCCCGCCATTCATTGGGAGGGGCCTGGGCGCCTGGCCCTCCGGGAAATCCACTCACTTTCATTCAACCTCAGAGGTCCATGAGCCCATGATGACGCCTGACACGACGACAGAGGAGCTTCCTGGAGGTCCACACAGGCCACGCGTGCTGTTCACCGTGGCCGGCACGGTGTTCGAGTTCGTCCGCAAGCTGGAGATGCGCTCCACGGGGGAACTGCTGATGCTGGCGCAGCGCCGCTACCGCAATGGCCTGAGCGGTCCGGTAGTGGTGAAGCGGCTGCGCAACCCCGCCACGTTCGTGGAGCGGCGACGGCTGGTGGAGGAGGTGGACCTCACGTTCCGGCTCAACCATCCCGCCATCGCCAAGGTGATGCTGCTGAAGCTCTACCGCGGCGCGCCTCACGTGGTGATGGAGTACGTGGAAGGGCGTTCGCTGGACACGGTGCTGAACCTGGCGGCCATGCGGCGGCGACCCCTGTCCGCGGAGTTCGCGGCGCACGTGACGGCGGAGGTGGCGGATGCACTGAGCCACGCGCACGGCCTCACGGATGAGTGGAGCCGGCCGCTGAACATCGTCCACCGGGACGTGAGCCCTCGGAACATCCGCGTGGGCGTCCATGGCGAGGTGAAGCTGACCCACTTCACGGTGGCGGCCTCGTCGCTCTCCGGGCGCGAGGTGACGAGCCAGGAGCTGGTGAAAGGTGACATCGCCTACGCCTCGCCCGAGGCACTGCGGCGACGGAAGGTGGATGCCCGGTCGGACCTGTTCTCGCTGGGGCTGGTGCTGCTGGAGCTGCTGACGGGCCGGCACCCGTTGATGGTGGATGACCTGGCGCCCGTGCTGGAGTCGGAGCCGCTGGAGCTTCACGCGCAAGGGCCGACGTGGATGCCCGTGAAGGAGGTGGCGGCGCGGATGGCCCAGGTGGGCCCGGAGCAGGTGGAGCGGTTGGCGGCGGGTGTCGCCGAGCCCCTGCGGTGCATCCTGCTGCGGGCGCTGCGGCAGAACCCCTCGGAGCGGTTCCAGACGGGCGCGGAGATGGCGGAGGCGCTGCGCGCGTGGCTGGATTCGCAGGGAGGCCACCGGGGCCGTCAGGCCATCGCGCAGGAGGTGGAGCAGGCCGCCGTGGAGGCGACGGTCCGGCGCAACCAGGCGGAGCTGCTCGAGGGCGGGCTGCATCCGGAAGGGCTGACCGTGGAGGAAGCGGCCCTGGCCGGAGAGCCCTCGTCCGAGACGCCCCTGGGCGAAGCCGCGGGGTCCGCAGTCCGATTGTCACAGGTGGCCGAGCTGACGCTGGAGGCGCGCATCACCCAGACGGTGGAACCCGCAGCGGACGTGCAGCACGCCGCCACGGAGGCACCGGACGAGGCACGCCCCGAGGCCTCCTCATCCCAGCCGCCTTCCCCACCGGAGCCCTCTGACACGGCCCCTGAGTCCACGACGCCCGAGGAGCCCGACACACCGTGACGCGCGTGGCGTCACGGCGGGCTCACAACACGCCCACGCCGTACAACACGGCCACCAGCACCAGCAGCGTCGCCAGGATGACCGCCGCCACGCGCAACGGGGAGATGGGCGCCTCGCCCAACACCACCTGCACATCCTGCCCGTGCACCAGCACCCGGTACGGCTTGTCGCGGTATCGGTAAGCCAGCACGTACACGGGCAGGGCCAGCCGCTGGGTGCGCAGGCTGAACAGCGCCACGGCGACGTGGATGTTCCGGAAGCGGCTGCCCGGAATGACGCCCTGCTGGAGGCGCTCGATGGCCAGGCGCTCCACCGCTTCCAGCACGCTCCGCCGGGCGCCCGAGCGCGTGGCCTCGAAGCGCTCGACGTGCGCGCCCTCCGGTCCATGGGGTGTGTCCAGCCTGGAGCCTCGCTGGTAGTGGGGCGCCAACGCCTCGCACTCCCGCACCTTCAACCCGCGCGAGGCCGGCACCGGGATGCCCTCGAAATCGAAGCGCGTCCGGCCCGCGTGCGGCGCCCAGTCCGACCGCCGCGAGCCCGCGTTCGAGTCCGCCGTCCAGCTCACGTCCACGCCCGCGTCGAACATCCACGCCGGCCACCACACCGGACGCAGCGACTCCAGCGAGGCCTCCTGTGCCAGCCCGGACGGCCGGAAGAAGCCGCCCCGCCCCAGGAAGCCCATCAGCGCGCCGCGCGCAGCCTCGGTGTCCACGGTGAAGGGGAGCCAGTGCTGCGCCTGCTCCACCGGGTCCGCCGTCGTCTCCACATGGGTGACGGAGCCGCAGTAGCCACACCGGGGCGCCTTCGCCTCCACGGAGTACTCCACCGCCGCGCCGCAGCTATCACACCGCACCACGCGGGCCCGCGCGCGCTCCACCGCGGCATGCGGCGGAGGCGGCGCCGTCAGCCCGCAGATGGGGCAACGCAGGTCCTCCGCCTCCAGCGCGGAGTCACAGCGCTGGCAGGGCGCCACCCTCACCGATTCGGCGCTCATCGCCCACCTCCCGTGAGCAGCCAGCCCAAGGCCAGCACCGCCAGCAGCGCCACCACGGCGGACAGCACCTTCCACGAAGAGATGGGCGCCTCGCCATGGACGGCCCCCGTCTGCCCGTTGACGAGCACCCGCAGCGGCGGCGCATCCTCCGCGTACTTCACCGCCAGCACCCAGACGGGCAACAGGCACACATCGAGCGCCTCCCAGTCCAGCCGGGACTGATGCTCCAGGCCCCGGTGCGAGTCCCCCGGCATGAAGCGCGACAACAGCCCGCCCACGCGCTCCACCGCTTCCTTCCGGGCCAGCTCCTGACACTGCGCCAGCGTGAGCGAGGGCTCCTCCGCCACCCAGCCGGAGATGAGCGCCGGGGTGTAGCGAGCCAGGCCGCGCAGGTCGAAGGGCTCCAGCGCCTCCAGCTCCGCGTTGTCCAGCCCCTTGGACGCGGTGACGAGCACGTCCGCCACGTAGCTGGTCAGCTCGCCTTCCAGCGAACGCCACTCCGTGCGCGTCACGGTGCGCGTGCGCGTCACCTGCTTCCCGTTCTCCGTCGTCGTGTACGTCTCCGTCTCCTGGTAGTTCTCCCCAATGGATGCGCGGTAGCGCGCCTGCGCCAGCACGCTGTAGAGGTACGCGGGCACGTACACGCCTCGCACCTCGCCCGGCGCGGCGGAGCGGATGCCGGAGCGCGTGAAGCGGCTGCGCGAACGCAACCACCGCGCCACATGCGCCTTCGCCGCCATGTGCGTGAGCGCGAAGCCCAGCGCGAAGACAGGCTCGGGCACACCGGGCACCGGAGGACGCTCCACCACGGCGGGCGCGGCGCAGTAGGGACAGCGCGTGGTCCGCAGCGCGGGCTCCAGCACCAGACGCGCGCCGCAGGACTGACACCCCAGATGGAGCAACGGCCCGGCCACGGCGGACGGTGTCTGTTGGGATTGCTCGGCCATCCCGCCAGTCTTGGCGCACCCGACCCGGGACGTCCATCCCGTCCGCCGGCCTGCCCTCCTGGCGTGCATGCCCGTTGACGCGTTGCCGCTGGCCCGTGCCGTTACGAACGTAGGGTGGCGGAGGGCATCCATCATGGCTCAGCGCGACAAGCAGCAACAGCCGGGCATCCAGCCACCCGAGGATTACTACGGCCGTACGGAGGAACCGCGGCAACACGCTCCGGAGACAGAAGAGAGCGAAGAGAAGCGCGACCTGGCGGACGCCGCCGAGTCGCCGGAAGTCACGCATCGCATGCGCACCATCGACCCGACGGAGCGCACGCCCGGCGCCATCCTGGATGAGATTGGGGACGGGGATGGTCCGCGCAGCGACGCCGGCACCAACCCATTGCCCGACACCTACTGGAGCGCCTACCCCTACGGCGAACCCCAGAGAGAGTGAGCCCTCACTCCGTCCAATGCATGTCAGCCCCCCTCTGTACTGTGTGCTCATTCGCCAGCACCCAGGGGGAGCGATTCCATGGCGGAAATCCGTGAACTGCCGCGTGTGTCCGTGAACAAGTTGGGCGAGTACCTCGTCGCCACGCCCGCGCGTCGCAAGCGCATCATCCACGACCAGAAGCACCCGCCGGAGCAGCAGTATCTGCGCTACCCGGAGGCGTCGCATGCGATTACGGACTTCCTCTGCCGGGGCATGGACCTGTCCATCCTCCGTGAGCACCAGCGCCGCTTCGCGTGCAGCGTGCCCCAGTCGGAGTTCGAGGCGCAGCGGCTGCAACTGTGCTCGGAGGCGCTCGAGCGCTTCGCGGACCTGGTGCCCTGGCTGGATTTGGAGGAGACGCTCATCAGCGCGGTGGGCGCGGAGCCTCCCGTGCTGGAGGTGGCGGGCGTCACCATCAGCGTGCGGCCGGAGGTCGTGCTCCAGCGCATGGACAGACATGGCAACGCGCGCGTGGGCCTGATGAAGCTGTACTTCTCCAAGCACCAGCCGCTGGATGAGCGCTCAGGGCAGTACATCGGCACGCTGCTCCAGCGCTTCACCGAGCAGCACCTGTGCCCGCTGGGCCCGTGTGACCACCGCCTCATCCAGGTGGTGGACGTCTTCGCGGGGACGGTCTTCACCGCGCCGCGGGCGCACATCCGGCGGCTGAGCGACGTGGTGCTCGCCTGCGAGGAAATCGCGGAGCGCTGGTCCGTCCACTGACGCGGCGAGCCATGGGCTCGGGTGCAGTGCTCAACGAAGCAACCGCCTGGGGCAATGCGGTGGTGGACACGTCGAAGGACTTCATCGAAATCGATGGTCCTGCTTCGCGCCACCCGATTCCCCAGGGAGTTCCATGAGCACCGAGCACGCCGCCCCCGCCCTCTCCACGCGCGACTTCATCGACCTGGAGGAGCGGTATGGAGCGCACAACTACCATCCGCTGGACCTCGTCATCGAACGGGGCGAGGGCTGCTGGGTTCATGACGTGGAGGGCCGCAAGTACCTGGACTGCCTGAGCGCGTACTCGGCGGTGAACCAGGGGCACTGTCACCCGCGCATCCTGGAGACGCTGCGCGAGCAGGCCGCGAAGGTGACGCTGACGTCACGGGCCTTCCGCAATGACCAGCTTCCCCACCTCTACAAGGCGCTGCGCGAGCTGTCTGGATTGAGCCGCGCGCTGCCGATGAACTCCGGCGCGGAGGCGTGCGAGACGGCCATCAAGCTGGCGCGCAAGTGGGGCTACACCGTCAAGGGCATCCCCGAGGACAAGGCGGAGGTCATCGTCTTCGCGAACAACTTCCACGGGCGCACCATCAGCCTCATCAGCTTCTCCACCGTGCGGAGCTACCGGCAGGGCTTCGGCCCCTTCACCCCCGGCTTCACCGTGGTGCCCTACGACGACGTGGAGGCGGTGCGGCGCGCCATCACCCCCAACACCTGCGCCATCCTGATGGAGCCCATCCAGGCGGAGGCCGGCGTGCTGATTCCGCGCGACGGCTACCTGAAGCAGGTGGCCGAGCTCTGCAAGCAGCACCGCGTGCTGTTCATGGTGGATGAAATCCAGACGGGCCTGGGGCGCACCGGGAAGACGTTTGCCTTCCAGCACGAGGACGTGCGGCCGGACGTCATCGTGGTGGGCAAGGCGCTGTCGGGCGGCTTCTACCCGGTGTCCGCCGTCATGGCGGATGACGAGGTCATGGGCGTGCTCCGTCCCGGCGAGCACGGCAGCACCTACGGCGGCAATCCACTGGGCTGCGCCGTGGCGCGCACCGCCCTGGACGTGCTGCGCGACGAGCGCCTGGTGGAGCGCTCCGCCGAGATGGGCACGTCGTTCCTGGCCATGCTGAAGACGCTGAAGAACCGCCACATCGTGGAGGTGCGCGGACGGGGGCTGATGATTGGCGTGGCGCTGGACATCTCCGCGCGGCCCGCCTGCGAGGCGTTGATGAAGGAAGGCGTGCTCTGCAAGGAGACGCACGACTCCGTCATCCGCCTCACGCCGCCGCTCATCGTCACCCAGGCCGAGCTGGACTGGGCCTTCGAGCGAATCAAGAAGGTCATCGAGGCGCTGTAGTCCCAGCGCCACCCGGGCGCGCGAGCGGCCGCGTGCCTGGGACGGCCGCACCGGGGCCTCGGTTGCCCTGGCGTTTCGCCTTCCACACCGTGTTGGGAACAGCGCGCGGCCTGGGGCGCTGCGACAGGACGGTGGCCGGTGCTCGAAGCCCTCTGGGACAGGCGTGCGCTGCTCGTATCGGGCAAGGGCGGCGTGGGGAAGACGACGCTGGCGGCGGCGCTGGCCGTGGCCGCCGCGCGCGCGGGACGCACCGTGCTGCTGGCGGAGCTGGCGCCGGAGGAGGACGGGCCTTCGCCCCTGGCGGCGCGCGTTGGGGCGCGCCAGGCGGGGCCTCAGGTGACGCGGGTGCGTCCCGGGCTCCACTTCGTGCGCCTCTCCGCAGCGGAAGGGCACCGGCACTTCCTGGAGCGTGCCCTGCCCGCGCGCTGGCTGGCCGACGCCGCGCTGCGCACCCGCGCCCTGCGCCGCTTCCTGGAAGCAGGGCCCGCGCTCCGGGAGATGGGGCTGATGTACCAGTTGCTGGCCCTGCTCCGGCGCACGCGGCCGGATGGACGCTTCGTCCATCCGCTGACCGTCGTCGACCTGCCCGCCACGGGACACGCGCTGGCGCTGGCCGCCTTGCCCCAGCGCGTGCTGTCCCTGATGCCCGGAGGGCCCATCGGACGCGACGTGCGGGAGGGGCTCGACTTCCTCCAGGATGCGGCGCGCACCGCGATGGTCCTCGCCAGCCTGCCGGAGCCGCTGCCCGTCAGCGAGGCGCTCACCGTGGCCGCCGAGCTGCGCCGGCTGGAGCTGCCGCTGTCCGCGGCCGTCCTCAACCGGATGCCGGAGGACCCCTTCACGCCCGAGTCCCGCGCCGCCCTGCACCGGATGCTCGCCGCGCACGGACCGCACCAGGGGTGGCGTGAGCTGGAGCGGCTGGAGCGGGCCCGGGCCGCCTCCGTCCGGCTGTCACGCGCGCTGCGCGCGCCGCTGCTCACCCTGCCGGAGCTCCACGCCACGGGCCCCGCGCTGGTCGAGGCGCTGGCGGAGGGCTTCGCACCTCATCCGGAGCACGCGCCCTGGCAGGAGGCCCTGCCGTGAGCCACGGACCGCATGGCGGTGGGCCCCGGCGCGTGTCACAGGGGCGCACGCCGTGAGCGCGGGCGACCTGCGCCGGTTGCTGCGTGACAAGCGCATCGTCGTCCTGTGTGGCGCGGGCGGCGTGGGCAAGACGACGACGGCGGCGGCCCTGGGCGTGGCCGCCGCGCGCGCGGGACGGCGGGTGCTGGTGCTCACCATCGACCCGGCGCGCAGGCTCGCGGAGACCATGGGGCTCCAAGAGAGCGGTCCCGAACCCACGTCGATTCCCTCCGAGCGCCTCTTCGCCGACGGCCCCTGGGGCACGGGCCTCCTCGACGTGTGGATGCTGGACCCACGCGCCATCTTCGAGCGCATGGTGCACCAGTTGGCGCCCACACCCGAGGCGGCGCGAGCGATTGTCGACCACCGCCTCTACCGCTTCCTGTCGGAGCTGGTGGCGGGCGTACAGGAGTACGCCGCCGCCGAGGCCCTGGACGCCTTCCTCACGGACGGCCGTTACGAGCTCATCCTGCTGGACACGCCCCCCAGCCGGCACGCGCTGGACTTCCTGGACGCGCCTGGCCGGCTGGCGCGCTTCCTGGACGAACGCATCGTGTCGCTGTTCGGCCCGGAGAAGCGGGCGCGCGGCGGGCGGCTGTGGCACGGCGCGCAGGCGGTGGTGGACCGCGTCCTGGCGGGCATCTTCGGCGCGGGCTTCACCCAGGAGATGCGCGGCTTCATCGGTGCCTTCGGCGGCCTCTTCTCCGGCATGCGGCTGCACACGGAGCGGCTGCACCAGCGGTTGGCGTCGCCGGACGCGGCCTTCCTGCTGGTGACGTCCCCCGAACCCGCCTCCCTGCGCGAGGCCACCTGGTTCCGCGAGACGCTGGCCGCGCGGGGCCTGCCCTTCGCGGGCTACGTGCTGAACCGGAGCTGGGCCCATGACGACGTGCTCGCGGCGCCGGAGGCACTGCTGGAGCACACGGGAGGCGACCGTCACGCGGAGCAGGCGGTGGCGGCGCTGTCCCGCCTGGCCTCGGTGGAGCAGGCGCGGGCCCAGGCCCACCGCGACGTGCTCGACCGCCTCACCCGGCACCTTCCCTCGGGGACGCTCGCGGTGGCCGCGCCGGACGCGGGCGCGGAGCTGGAGGAATTCAGCGGCCTGGTGCGCCTGGGTGACGCGCTGGCCGCGGGGTGAGGAACGCCAGGGAGGGACAGGCACCCACTCGCCTGGACGCCCGCACCTTGGAGGCTCGCGGCCTCACCACCAGCGTTGCAGTTTGAACCCGACATCGCCCGAGGAGCGTCATGGCCCACAGAAGCATGGACAACGGCAGGGACGAAACCCACCGCGAGGCGGACGTGGCGCCTCCAGGCTCGCGTGAGCGCGCCGAGTCCGACCTCACCGGCTGGAACCCCGCCCGCGACGAGGAGGCCTCCATCCGCCAGGGCCGCTACCACCGCGCGGCGACGATGCGCATGGCCCAGCCGCGCACCCAGGTGGACGACGAGCCCGGCGAGGACGTGTACGGCGCGCCCCCGGAGGACAGCGGCCCCTACGGCCGGGACGACCGGGACAGCCACTACGCCACTGGCCGGGGCCCTCGGCACGACACCGGCGAACAGGACGTCGAGCTCTCTCGCCAACGCGCCGACTACCGACCCTGGGACCGCTCCGGCTACGGCGGCGAGCCCTCCCGCCCCCAACCGCCACAGGGGGAGTCCTACCGCGACGTACGCTTCCACGGCCGTGAACGCGGCGCCCATGGCGAAGAGCGCCATGGAGATGCGCGCCCACGCTA
This sequence comes from Myxococcus sp. CA005, assembly GCF_006518205.1. NCBI lineage: Bacteria > Pseudomonadati > Myxococcota > Myxococcia > Myxococcales > Myxococcaceae > Myxococcus > Myxococcus sp. CA005. Next base: position 24,335 of record NZ_SRLV01000022.1, read on the forward strand.
CCGGATGGACCGGAGCGCCTCCCTCGGCCCGGGCCGCGACGAGGCGAGCACCCACCGCTGGGCTGGGACAGGCGCGCCTTCGTCCACCGGCGCACGGCGTGACGGAGCGAGCACCCCAATCTACACCGCCGTCGCGGGCCGCTCCGAGACGAGCACCTCCCGCCGGGACGACCGCGCCCGCAATGGCCGCTGGCGTCACGAGGCCCTGCTGGCCCGCGAGGTGATGACGCGCAACGTGCGCACAGCGCGCCCGGAGAGTCCGCTGCGGGACATCGCGCGAATCATGAAGGACGAGTCCTGCGGCGTCGTCCCCATCGTGGACGAGCGGGACCGGCTGGTGGGCATCGTCACCGACCGGGACCTGGTGGTCCGCGCCTTCACCGGGGGCCGCTCGCCGGAACAACTCCGCGCGTCCGATGTGATGACGGATGACGTGGAGGCCGTCACGCCGGACGACACGCTCCATGACGTCATCGGGCTGATGGGACGCCGTCAACTGCGCCGCATCCCCGTGGTGGAGCGTGACGACGGCATCGTGGGCATCATCTCCCTGGGCGACATCGCCTTGCGCGCCGACCACGACGAGGAGCTGCAACAAGCCCTGGAGCGCATCTCCTCCAAGCGCTCCTTCTGGAGCCGGCTCGGCTGAGCGATGCCGCGCTCCCTTCGGGTGCGGGCGGGCCCTGTGTCAGGCCCACCCGCGCCCGGCGCATGGCTCACGCCACGCCGGTCAGCACCACGGAGTCGCCCGTCTCAGACACCGTGAACTTCTTGAGGGGGCGGGTGGCCGGGCCCTGCGTCACCGCGCCGTCGCGCGTGAAGATGGATGCGTGGCAGGCGCAGAACAGGTCCGCCTCCTGCTCCCGGTAGTTCACCTCGCAGAAAGCGTGGGTGCACACGGAGTCCACCGCCGACAGCGCGCCGTCCTGCAAGCGGAACACGAAGATGCGCTTGCCGTACCCGGACGGCACCCCCGTCACCGAGCCGCCCACGTCACGCAGCTGGGGAAACTGGCTGAGCGGGAACACCACCTGCCCGTTCACCGCGGCCGGGAAGTCGCTCTGGCCCGCGCGCAGGTTGATGCGCAGCACGCCCGTGTTCGGGTTGTACTCCGCCGCGAACGTCTGCAGCGGCACGGTGGCCGGCCGCTGGAGCACCGCGCCATCCGTGGCGCTGAAGCGCGACAGGTGGCAGGGGCAGATGACGTCCTTGCCGTCGAAGCCCAGCGGGCACCCCACGTGGGTGCACAACGACGACAGCACGGAGAAGTCGTTCGGCGCGCCGTCGTCCTTGGAGTGCACCACCAGCAGCGGCACCTGCTCACCCGAAACGCGGACCGTCAACGCGCCGCCCACGGGCTCCAAATCCGGATAGCGCGACACCAGGATGTCCACGGTCCCCTGCTCGCTGGCCGTGACGTCCGTCACCGGAGCGGGGTTGATGTCCGGCGCGCAGCCCGGCAGCGTCGTCGCCGCCGCGCTCGCCGCGCCTGTTCCCAGAATGCCCTTGAGGAATCCTCGTCGCGTCGAACTCACGTACCCTCCACCTCGAATACCAGCTTGGGCTCCAGCACCAGGACGTCGTCCACCTTCACCATCAACAGCGACGGGCGGTTGACGTTGTAGGCATCCAGGCTGATGTCGAAGCTACCCTCGGCCACCGCCTGCTTCTCCGACTTGAACAGCACCGTCATCGGAATCTCCACGGTCTTCTTCACGCCGTGGAACGTCAGCTGGCCCTTCACCTTCACCGGCACCTTCGCCGGGAAGCTGGTGGGCGGCTTCACGCCGGTGGCCACGCCCTTGAAGTCGATGATGGGAAACCTGGCCGCGTCCGTCGTCTCCAGCATGTGCGCGTCGCGGTTGGCGTTGCCCGAATCGAAGTCCTTCACGTTGGCGCGCACCGCCACCTGGAGCGTTCCGTCCGGCAGCAGGCGGGCCTTGCCGTCGCTGGGCTGCGCCTTGCCCACCACCTCATGCAGCTTGTGCTTGAGCTTGTAGGTGAGCGAACTGGCGTCCTTCTTGACGCTATACGTGCGGGCCTGCGACTGCGCGACTGCGGGCAGCGCGAGCACCAGGGTGGCGATCAGGGCGATTCGTCGAGCAATCACGTCAACCTCCAGGGAACCACTACGAAAGGCATGCGCTTCAGAAGAACAGTGTGAAGACGCCGGCCGACACCGCGCCCAACGTCACGTAGCCGGAGATCTGGTGCGCGGTGGCCATGTCCGTCTCGGACAGCCGGCCAAAACGGTCCGTGGCCATGATGCCGAGGACGATCTGCGCCACCATGCCGACGGTGGCGAGCGCCATGAACATCTTGTGGACGGTGATGGTGTCCCACTGGAACTCCTTCTCGAAGGGTTCCGGCGCCAGCACCCCCAGCAGCCCCACGGTGGCGAACAGCGCCGACGTGCCGATGGCGAGCCCCCGGTGCAGGCCCAGCAGGTTGCGGTCATCACCGCCGCCGCGGAACGAGTCGTTGAACTGGAGCTGGCCCACCACCGTGGTGCCGACCAGACCGGCGGCCATCGCGAAGCCCAGGCCCTGGTGCAGCTTGAGCATCGTGCGGCGCCGGCCAATGCGCCTCTCCAGGTCCGGGTCCACCTGCGCGGCGGCCGCGGCTTCGGCGGGCTCCAGCAGGTCGAAGTCCAGCGAGTCGCCCCCTTCCGCCGGGGCCTCCCCGGACTTCTTCTGGACGGTGGGCGCGTCGTCCGTCGCAGACAGGGGCTTGGCGGGCTCCACCTGCATCATGGGCTGGGCCTGAAGCTCCGGGGCGTTCACGCCCCTCGAATCCACGGCCGGCGTGGCCTTCTTGCCCTTCTTCGCGGGCTTGCGCTTCGACGTGGCCTTGACCGGCTTCGCGGCCTTCGTCTTCGTGGCCTTCGTCTTCGAGGAGGACTTCACCGCCCGGGTCTTTTTCGCGGACTCGGTCTGGCGCTGCTGGGCCCAGGCGGTGTGGGGGGCGGCAATCAACGACAGGACGACGAAGAAGGCAGCAAAGCGGGTCATCAGGCTTTTCCGTGTAGACGCAAAGCAAACTGCCGGGTCAGGACCGGTCATCCGAGCTCGTGTCCTCCGCCACACCATCACCAACCCACCTTCTCCGAGGACGGAGCAAACGCTATCGCGTCCGGGCTTTCCGGAAAACGCACCGCGTCGAACGGTACCGCCCAAAAATCGGCGGACCGGCATCATTTTCCGCGGCCCCCTGTCCGGACAGCGTCGGCAGTCCGGGGACGCGGCGGCTGACGGTAGCGTCCGCACTTGGGAATCGGGAGGTGTCTGAAGGTCACGGCTCAGTGTCGAGCACCGGCCAGGGGTGAAGGGCACGTCCGGGCTGGCGAGCCCGGCGGCTCACTTCACAGGAAACAACCTGACGCCCCGAGGCGGGGCGGCCTCACGCCTCACGCGGGGGTGGTGGCGGGGACTTCCGAGCGCGGCGCGTTGCCGGAGGTCAGCTCCAGGCCGAGCGCGTGCGGATCAAAGTACGCGTAGAAGCGGCGGATCCGGTCGCCATCCCACTCGATGATGGACACGCCTTCATAGGCCACCGCCGCGCCGTTGTGGGCGGTGCCCTGCGTCTCCCATTCGAGCGCGACGCGGGAGCCCGCCTCAATCATGTTGCGGAAGGTGGACTCCACGCGTTGGAGGGTGCCCTTGTATTCACGCCAGAACCGCCGGGCGCCCTCCTGGCCGGAGAAGACCTGCGGCGAGGCCACGTTGCTCACCTGTGCGTCGTCACTGAAGAGGGAGACGAGGGCCTCCAGGTCCCCCTCCTTCTCCAGCTTCGCCAGTGCATCCACGAACCGCTGCGCTCGCTCCGTCGCCATGCGCTGCCTCGCTCCTCGTGAAAGAGTCACCCAGGGGAAGGGTGCGCACGCTTCGAGGACATGTCCCTCCGAAGGGCCCGGCCCCTCGCCCTCCGGACGGTCGCGCGGGGGACTCGCCGCAGAGCCCGGTGGTAGACTCACGTCTCCGCGGCCATGACCTCCACGCATACCCGCCCCGCCGAGCCGACGAGCGATTCCCTTGTGGAATCCCTGGCGCCGCTTCCCGCCCCCCCTTCGCTGGCCGCGCTGCGGGACGCCCTGAGTTCGCCCGGCGTCATCCCCTCGGAGGTGGACGCGCTCATCGCGGCGATTGCCCAGCGTCCCGCTGGAGACCCGGAGGCCCTGCGCGAGCGAACGGACTACCTGCTGTCCCTGATGACGCTGCCGGGGGATGCCAGTGTCCTGACGGGGAGCGCCGGCATCACGGTGCGCACCGCGGCGGTGGAGGCCCTGCTGGAGTTGGGCTACCCGTATGCGCTGGAGGTCCCCCCGGACGCCCTGGAGCGGGCCCGGCGTGAGCAGAGGCTGCCGACGACGGCGGCCCCCACGTCCCGCCTCCTCCGCTCGCCCATCCTGGCGACAACCGCCACGCTCCTCTGCCTGGCGTTGCAGCTCATCCTGATGGCCCTCCCGGATGTCCGCACGCTCGACGATGTGGGTGCGTTGCTGACGCCCTACCTACTGCCCGTCATCGCGCCCGCGCTACTGGCCATCCTCGGAACCTGGACGAAGACGCGCCCGCTCCAGTACCTCGGAAGCCTGGGCCTGGGGATCCAGGGCCTGTTCTGGTTCGGCGGCGTCTTCATGCTGACGCGGATGGCGTCGAAAGTGCCGTGGCTGTGGGTGGCCGCGCCCTGGTACCTCCCCTTCATCGCCTGCTACCTGGTGTGGCCTCGCCCCCTGCCGCCCCCCGAGGCGGATTCCTGATCCTCAGCGCGGCAAGGCCCGGGTCCACGCATCCCGATTCCACCCCTCCTTCGCATAGGCCGCTCGTGTGGACTCCGGCAGCGCATCCCAGGCCGTGCGGGATGCCAGCTCGGCGGGCGGCTGGAAGACGTTCCGATGCCCTGGGCCGAAGGATTGCTGGGCCCGCTCCGCCGTCAGGCCCTTCATGGAGAAGCCCGCCTCCGCGCTGGCCTGGCTCCCATCCGCCTTGAGCTTCGCTGACACGCCGCCCCCGAGCTCCGCTTTCTTCGCGTTGAGTGTCGCGTGCACCTGGAACAGCGAGCCGACACCCACCGCGACCCGCTGCTCGCCGTCCGATGCCAGACTGAGCTCCACGAGTCCCAGGTTCACCTTGACCTTCCTCTCCGTCTCGCCGGAGCTGTCGTGTGACAGCTCGACGCCCACGGGGCCCGCGCGCGCGGAGACGCCCACGTCTCCCTTCAGTTCCCCGTGTCCCCGGGTGTCGAGCGCCGCCTTCGCGCTCCACTGGGCGCTCTCGCTGCTGACACCCACCTTGCCGTGAAGCTGCACCGTGCCCCCGGCGCGCTCCCCAGAGAGCTCCCGCTGCCGGGCGCTGACGTGTTGCACCGTCAGGTTGAGCGTCTTCGGCTGGCCGATGCCCGCCTTCCAGGCCGCCTCGTAGTCCCGCCGCGACGGGTCCTTCCACTCGAGGCCCAGGAGGGATTCGGACAGGTGCGCGGCGCGTGGCGGTCCCAGCGCACCCAGTTCCTGGAGGCTCTGGGCCCCATCCACCGCGCGGGCATACCGGCCGAGGTATTCGGTGTGCGCCCGGTAGAAGCCCGCGCCCACGTCGATGGCGTGTGCATTCACCGCGTCACGCATCGCCCCCGGCAGCCGCCGGTCATTGACGAAGACGTCCGGCACCGCCGGGTAGCCCAGGGGGCCCACCGGGCCCGACTCCCCGCTGCGCCGATGGAGCGCGCCCTTCGACTCCGCCTGCTCCAGGAACGCGAGCCGCGAGCCCGCGTCCTGCGCCTTCACGTATGCGCCCAGCAGGCCGTCTTGCTGCAAGCGCTCCAGCGCGGCCCGGTACGTGCCCGCCGGGAGACTTCCCAGCGCGGTGTGCACCGCCCGCACGTCGTCGGCACCGACGGTCCAGTTCTCCAGGCTCCGCGTCAGGCGCGCGCGGATGCCTTCGAGCACGTCCGTGGGCGCCTCCTTCGAGCCCTCCGGGCGCGACCAGCCTCCCAGCACGACCATCTCCCCTGCGGACCGGGCGGGGCCCGCCCCAGCAGGCGTGGGTCCATGAGACGAGGGCTCCGGCGTCTTGGCGGCGGATCCATCGAAGGCGCGCACCTCGTTACGCTGAGGGGACGCCTGCGCGCGGGGCTCCGCGGCGCGCGATGGAGACGGGGGCGCCGCTCCGGCCTCCGCGGGGGTGTCGATGGTGGACAACGAGGAACTGCCGGACGAATCGATACGAGGCATGGGACGCGCTCCGTGTGGGAACGGCCTGTCCAATGCAGCCGGCACACCAGGGGGTCTCCCGGGGCCACGCGCGTTCGGCGGTCGCCCCGGATGGACGTGGCATCTCCCCGGCGGGATGGGGCTCGCCCGAAACGCGACGGGGACCGGGGCCTCCCTGGCCACGGTCCCCGCTTCACCGCACCGCGCGTTGGGAGCGCGGGCTCAGAAGACGTTCTGCGCGCGGCGGTAGTACATCTCGCGGTCCGCCATGCCGTTGTAGCCACCGTTGATGCGGCGGGTGACCTCGCGGAAGTTGCCCGCGTCCGCGTAGGTGTTGAGGTTGCGCGACGACCAGTACCAGCCGGCGATGCGGAACGCGACGTCCGGGTCCTTGGCGCGCTGGGGGTTGCCCTCCAGGTCGATGCCCAGCGCCTGGCCCGCGGCGCGGTAGTTGGCGCGGCCCGTCAACTGGATGGGGCCACGGCCCTTGTAGCGGACGCCGTCGCCCGGCTGGGTGTTGCCCAGATCCCTGCGGCCCTCGTAGGCGGCGCCGGAGGCAATCTCCTCCATGTAGCGGAGCTGGCCGCTCTCGTGCGCGAGCTGCGCCAGGAAGGCCGCCTTGCGCATGGGCGTGGTGATGTTCGCCTCCGCCATGGCCCGGTTCAGGTGGGGCAGGTACTGCTCCGCCTTCGCCTGGGACAGGTTGGGCATCACCGCCCGGAGCTGCTGCACCGTCACGCCGGCGGATCCACCGGTCGGCGGCTTCGGGCCACCCACGCCCCCCACCGGCGGCTGGTTCGGCGCCGGCCGGGTGGGCGACGCACCGCCCCCACCCGGAATCGTGAGCCGCTGACCCGCGTAGATGAGGTTGGGGTTGGAGATGTTGTTGGCCTGGGCCAGCGCGCCCACCGACGTGCCGTACCGGCCCGCGATGCCGCTGAGCGTGTCGCCCGGCTTCACGGTGTACGAACCGCCACCCGAGGAAGGCGCCGCGCCGCCCGCGCCCGGAATCGTGAGCCGCTGGCCCGCGTAGATGCGGTCCGGGTTGGAGATGTTGTTGGCCTTGGCCAGCGCGCCCACCGACGTGCCGTGCCGACCCGCGATGCCGCTGAGCGTGTCGCCCGACTTCACGGTGTACGAACCGCCACCCGAAGCACGAGGCGCGTCGAAGCCGTCCGGGATGCGGAGCTGCTGCCCCGCGTAGATGAGATCCGGGTTGGAGATGCCGTTGCTCTTCGCGAGCGACGACACCGAGGTGTTGAAGCGCTGGGCCAGCGCGCTGAGGGTATCGCCACGGCGAACGGAGTAGATCGTCACGGGGGGCAGACTCCTGAAAACAGAGAGGCGACGTACCCACATTTTCGTAACGACTGAGAGGATGTTTCCCCGCAAGATCAGTTATTTATGTATAAACTTATGCAAAAACACTGAAATCACGAAATTGTGACACAAGGGATGGGTCGTCACAGACTCGTGACATCATCCCCCCCAAGTAGCCAGGATGTCGCACCCCAGCGGCCACGCTTGTGTGACTCCAAGGGTTCCGTTACCTCCGGGGCCATGTCCGCTGACTCCGTCCTTCCGGCCCCTCGGGCCCGTCTCACGCAGCGCCCGGGCTTCTGGGCGGGTGTCGCCGTGGCCGCGCTTGGCGTCACCGCCACCATGGGGGCCATGCTGATCCGCGGCCAGAGCGGTGAGCCCCTGCCCCAGCTGGGCGCGCTGCCGGACTTCACCTTCACCCGGCATGACGGCCAGCCCTTCGGGAGCACACAGCTCCGGGGCAAGCCCTTCGTGGCCAACTTCATCTTCACGCGCTGTCCCACCATCTGCCCGGCCTTCACGCGGAAGATGGTGGGCGTGCAGGACGCCACCGCGTCCCATGGCGCCGGGCTCCAGTTGGTGTCGTTCTCCGTGGATCCGAAGTACGACACCCCGGAGCGGCTCACCGAGTATGGCGAGCGCCACGGCGCGGACTTCTCCCGCTGGAGCTTCCTCACCGGCGACTACGAGCAGTTGAAGGAGACCATCGTCCAGGGCTTCAAGGTCAGCATGGGCCGAGAGCCCGGCGCGCCCGAGGACGACCTGCTCTCCATCTTCCACGGGACGCACTTCGTGCTCGTGGACGACGCCGGGCAGATTCGCGGCTACTACGACAGCGCGGACAGCGACTCCACCGAGCGCCTCATCCGCGACACCCGGCGCCTGGCCCAGACAGGGCACTGAGCGCCGCCGCGCGGGGGCCGCGTCGCCCGCAAAGCCGAAGGGCCGGCCCCGCAGCTTCGCGGGAGACCGGCCCTGGGGCTTGCTACCAGTTCGCGCCAGAGGCGCGGATCATCACTCCACGAAGCGGGCGTGGTTCTGCGCGATGATGTTCTGGAAGTTCTGCAGACCCAGCGGGTTCTCCGCGAAGGCGCCGACCTTGTCCGCCGCGCCCTTGACCGCCTGCGCGATGTTGGTGATGTCCTGCACCTTGGGGGCGATCTTGGACAGGAAGCCCAGGCTGCCCAGCGTGCCCTCACCCAGGAAGGACGCGGCGCCCTGCTTCACCAGGTTCTCCGCCGTGGGGCCCAGGAACTTGCCGACCAGGGGCAGCTTGCCGACCTTGTCACCGATGAACTTGGCGATGGGGTCCACCAGCGAGCTCAGGGGCTTCTGGAGGAACTCCATGGCCTTGCCGCCGATGTTCGCAATGCCACCGGCAATCTTGCTGACCGTGCTGGCGACCTTGCTGATGACGTTCGTAACGGACTTGAGTGCGCCCATGATCGTACCCCTTGGATTCTAGATGCCTGGAAGGCGGAGATTTGTGCCGGAAGGAAAACTCGAGAGGATTCTCGGTGCGTGTGGGGAATTGTTTCCTCTCACCTTTTTCGTCGAATTTTCCCCACCGGACTCCGCCCGTGGTCCCAGGGATTACGGACGGTTACCGCCGCTGCTGCCCTTCTTGAGCTGATCCATCAGTTCCTGGCGGGCGGCTGGATCTTGCGGACCGGTGGGGGCGGCGCCGCCCACGGGAGGCGAGGTGAGGGACGGCTTGCCGGCGGTGGAGGCCTTGTCCTGGGTGAACTTGGAGGCCTCGAAGTCCGGGGGGGAGCCGGGCAGCTCGCCCTTCATGCCCTTGATGAGGATGTTGGCGGCCTCCTCGGAGGAGAGGGGGTTGAAGCCGTTGCGGCGCAGCTCCTCGTCGGAGATGACGGCGACCTCGGCCTCCTTGTCCTTGTCCTGGGCGTACTTGAGGACCAGCTCCACGTAGTCCTCGAGCTTCATGCTCACGGCCTCGGCGATCTTCTTCGTCTCCGGATCCTTGAGCAGCTCCGCGCGAACGACCTCGATGGGTCGCTTCAGGCCGCGCTTCGGCTTTCCGGTGTTTTCCTGGGACATGCTCTTGCTCCGAGAAGGAATTGGGACAGTGCGCCGGACTCTAGCCCAGTTTCCCCGCTTCACACATTCCCGCCCACCTTGGAATGGCCGGAGCCAGCGTGCGGGAGAGGGAGGGGGACGGCTTCACGCCCGTGTGCCCGTGACTACCTTTGGCGGCAGCGAAGGACAGTCACGGAGACGAGGCGCGCCATGGCGATTTCCAAGCGGGGGCTGGTGGACAGGGTGAAGGAGGTGGCCGTCCAGGCAGGCACGCGCGGCGCGCGGGTCCTCCTGGGCACCGCGGTGGTGACTGCGCGGGGAGTGGCCAACCTCCAGTCCAAGATTCGGGGCACCCCGGCCCGCGGCCGCGTGAAGACGGCGGCGGCAACGGGGACGCGGCGCACGGCCAAGGCGGCCCGCGGCGTCATCGAGAGTGGCAAGCCCACGAAGGCCCCCGCGCGCCGCAAATCACCGTCCACCAAGACGGCCTCCGCGGCAGGAGCGAACAATCAGGTGGGCCGCAAGTCCGTGCCCGGACAGGCCGCCGCCGCCAGGCGCGGCACCGCGAAGACGCCGCGCCCCGCCACCAGGGCGAAGCGCGGGCAGAAGCACCGGCACTGAGGCGCGGCTTCAGCGGGCGGCGTTCCTGGACACGGCCTTCGCTCGAGCGCCGCCGCTCACCTTCTTCTGCTTGGGAGCGATGCGCGTCACCGTACCCGGACGCCGGGCAATGGCCGCTTCGCGGGCCGCTTCCTCGGCGGCGCGGGCCGCGGCGGCCTTCAGCGCGAGCTGTTCGGCCTGCTGCGCCCAGCGGCTCTTCAACACGTCCCGCAGCCCGTCCTTCTGCAAGTCCACCTGGGCCTTGTGCAGACGGTAGTGCAGGTCCTCGCGCAGCGTGCCGCGCGCCAGCGCCGCGTCCGCCGAGCCGGAGACGCCCAGCACCAGCTTTGGCCGCTCCTCTTGCGTCCGCAGGCACTGCAGCAGGACGAACTGCGCGTCCCGCCCCAGCTTCGCCACGTCAGGGATGAACACCACCCCGTTGGGCTGCCGGAGCGCTTGCGGCAGCTCGGCCGCCTGCCGCACCTCCACCAGCTCCACGTTGAAGTTGCGCGCGGCTTCCTGCGCCCAGCAGCGCCGCTCCTCTTCCGTACCTCCATGGAGGAGCAGCGAGGAACGGTTACAGACGAGCTCCACTTCACGATAACCCTGCGGTGTCACCGGCGGCCCCCCTGCGTCTGGAAATGCGTGATTTCTAGATTCTAATGCAGACGTGCCCTACCGGGCACGTCGGAGCCGCCACCACCTGACAGTCCTTTCATGTGATGACAGGTATCCCCCGTCTGAAACACCCGCCTCAGGCGGAGGGCACCACCATGACGGGCCGGCGGCAACGCGTCACCAGCTCATGGGCCACCTCGCCCTCCAGGGCGTCCCGCAGGCGCGAGGGCTCCAGGGACGTCCCCACGCACACCAGGTCCACCCCTTCGCGCTCCGTGGCCTGGCAGATGGCCAGCGTCACGTCCTCGCCCGTCACACCCTCCACGCTCCAGCGCACCGTCTGGGCGGTTTCGTCGCGCGGCACCAACTCCCACAGCCGCTGGAGCACCTGGTCCCTGTCCCTGGCGGGCTCGGGCAGCACGCCGTAGTGGTCCGCGAAGCCGCGGTCCTCCAGCTTGCGGCGGTGGACGTGCAGCAGGTGTACCCGGCCCCCGGGCCCCACCAGCGTGCGCGCATGGGAGATGGCCTTGGTGCAGGCCTCGGAGAAGTCCACGGGCACCAGCACGCTTCGCGGCGGGCGGTCCGCGCGCCGGGCCTGCACCATGGGGGGCACACACACCACGGACTGCGCCGCGTGCCGCAGCACCCCCGCGGACACCGAGCCATGCCACAGCCGCTTCACCCCGCTGCGCTGGTGCGTGCCCACCACCATCAGGTCCGCGCCGCGCGTGTGCGCCACGTGCATCAGGTGGTCCGCCGGACGGCCGAAGCCGGGCTCCAGCACCACCTCCACGCGGCCCTCGCCCACCAGGTCCCCCACCTGCTCGCGCACCTCGCGTTGCAGCACGCGCTCCACGATGGGGTCCAGCGCCTCCATGCCCTGCAGCGCCGGCTCCAGCAGCTCCACGTGCACGGGGCTGTGGATGCCCAGCCGTTCCCGTTCGTCCATGGGCGAGCACACGTAGGTGGCCAGCACGTCACACGGCCCCACCCGGCGCAGCTCGCGCAAGAAGGACACTGCGGCGCCCGTGGTGGAGGAGCCGGGGTCCACGCCCACCAGCACCAACAGCCGCCTGCGGCCCCGCGCCCAGTCGGTCAGCGCGGTGTCGCTGCGCACGGCCAGCACCGGCGCGCAGCCGTAACGGGACAGGCGTTCGGGCACCGTGGCCCGCCGCCACGCCGGGGTGCGCCAGCCGGACGCGGCCACCACAATCCAGCGCGCGTGCCGGCACTCCTCGTCACTGAGCACTTCGTCCGCGGAGGTGCCCGCCTGCAGCCGGTAGTGCACCACCCTCGCGAGCGTTTCGAGCCGCGCGGCCTCCGCCTCCAACCGCTGCTGGGTGAGGACCAGCGCGCCGGTGCCGTCGTCGAGGAATGCGTCGCCCTCCGCGACGCCCAGGAGCAGCAGCGACTCTTGCAGCCGCCCCGCCACGGCCGCCGCCACGTGGGCAGCCGCGAGGGACTCAGGGGACAGGTTGGTGACGCACACGATGGCCATGGCTGCCCTCCAGGTTCGGGAAGACCCTTCCCCGTGAAGGAAACAGTGGCCATGGCGACGCCAGGAAGCGGGCACCCGCCCTACGCTGGCTCGCTCCAGGGCCCGGCGCACACCGCCCCCGCGGGCTCGCGGGGCCTGGGCACGCCCCAGCGCCTGCCCGCCCGCACGTCACGTCCGCTCGGGCTCAACCTTGGGCACGGCGTGCCCGTCGTGGTTGGTGTGGTCCTGCTCCTCGCCCGAGCCACCCCGGTCTCCGCTCTTGCCGAAGGTGGACAGGAACACTTCCTCGCCGTTGCTCGTGTAGCGGTACGGCCGGCCCCACGGGTCCAACGGCACGGAGGGCAGGTACGCGGGCACCAGCAGCTCCTCCACGTCCGCGTCTTCCGGCAGGGTGCCCTTGTCCGCGCGGTAGCGGCCCAGGGCCTCCTCCAGCAGGGCGAGGTCCTGGTGGATGCGGTCGGCGTGCACGGCCTTGGAGCCGCTCAGCGCGCCCACCAGGACGGCGACCACCAACCCGAGTCCGAAGACGAGCCCCACGAACAACACGGGGGAGCGGCGGGACGGAGGGGGCTCGTCAGACGAGGCGTTCATGACCCCTTCCTATAGCCGCTTTCCGGTCGCGAGGCGCGCGTGGACTTCACCCCTTACAAGGCGCGGAACAGTGGAACGGGCTGCTGCTTGCCCTTCAGCCGCACGGGAGGCAAGTCCTCGAAGGCCGTCTCGTTGGCGTCCACCAGCTCGCGGGTGCGCTCCCCCACCAGGATTTCCCCCGGGCCCGCCAGCGCGCACAGCCGCGCGGCCACGTTCACCGCGTCCCCGATGCAGGTGTACTCGGCGCGCACCGTGCTGCCAATGTTGCCCGCCACCACCACACCCGAGTTGATGCCGATGCCCAGCTCCAGCACCAGCGGCTGGCCCTCACGCCCGCCCGCCGCCCACTCCGCCTCCGCCTCGATGCGCAGGTCCGTCAGCGCATCCATCATCATCTTCGCGGACTGGAGCGCACGCAGCGCGTCATCCGGACGGGCCACCGGCGCGCCGAAGACGGCCATCAGCCCGTCGCCCAGGAACTTGTCCAGCGTGCCGCCGCAGGTGAGCACCGCGTCCGACATCCGCCCGAGCACCTGGTTGAGCACCCCCACCACCTGCTCTGGAGGCAGGCTCTCCGCCAGGCCGGTGAAGTTGCGGATGTCCGCGAACAGCAACGTCACCTCGCGCTTCTCGCCGGTGAGCACCACCGCGTCCGCGCTCTTGAGGATTTCCTCCACCACCGCGTCGGACGTGTAACGCGCGAACAGCTTGCGCATGCGCTCCGTTTCGCCGGTGCGGCGCACCACGCTTTCGATGCGCGCGGCCAGTTCGTCCATGGACGCGGACTTGTTGACGTAGTCATCCGCGCCAGCGCGCAGGCCGCGCACGCGCTCGGCCTCCACGTCGTTGGCGGTGAGGATGATGGCGGGCACCGCGTGGCTGGGGCCTTCCTTCAGGCGGCGACACAGCTCCACGCCGTCCAGGCCGGGCATCTCCAAATCGCTGAGGACGATGACGGGCTGGAGACGGCCCATGCTCTCCAGGGCCTCGAACGGGTCCTGGAAGCAGAGGACTTCGTAGCCCAGCGCCACCAGGCCCTCCTGCACGAAGGCGCAGGCCAGCGGGCTGTCGTCCACCACCACCACGCGGCGACGGCCGTCAGAGGAGGGGCGCGGCAGGTCCTGCCGCCCGGCGATGCGGTTCTGCAGCCCCAGCGCCTCGTAGATTTGCTTGTAGGTGCAGTGGCCCAGCTCCACCAGGATTTCGCCCAGCTTGCGGCCGTCGCGGCGCTGGCGCGCGAGCGCCTCGTCGAGCTGCGCCAGCGTCACGTACTTGAGCCCCACCAGCAGCTCGCCCAGCGCGGGCTGAAGGGGGCTCTTGTCCTGGTGCAGCCCGAGCGCCTCTCCCAGCGCGTCCTGAATCTGCTCTCGCGTGACGTAGCCCAGGGAGATGAGGGCTTCCCCCACGCGCTGCCCGGTGAGGGCCTGGAGGGCGAGCGCCTCCTGCACCTGACCGGGCGAGACAATCCCCAGCTTGAGCAGCAAATCACCGAACAGGGGGCTGGAAGCACTCATGGTGGGTGAGTGTACATCACACCCCCCACCCACGGGGAGTCCGGGACTTACGGCCGTCCGCGCGGCGCCACCACCCGGAGGTCCAGACGGCGGTTGGCCTCGCGTCCCTGGGCAGTCTCATTCGACTCGACGGGCTTGTCCGGGCCGAATCCCCACGCCTCCAGCCGGTCTGGCGGGACACCCCGCTCCACCAGGTAGTCCCGCACCGCCTCCGCGCGCGCCAGCGTCACCTCCCGCTGCACGTCCGGGTCCCCGCGGTTGTCCGTGTGGCCCTCGATGGCGATGACACCCAGCCGCGGGTGCACCAGCAGGACGTCTGCCACGTTGTCGAGCGCCGGCTGGACCCGCGGCTGGAGAGCGGCGGTGCCGGGCGCGAAGGTGATGCGCTCCAACAGCTCCAGCCGGTCCGGGCGGATGACGACGCGCTGCTTGCGCGCCGCCGGGCAACCCTGGTTGTCCACCGCGCCCCGCTCTCGCGGGCAATTGTCCCGGTGGTCCGCCACGCCGTCGCCGTCCACGTCCCGCTCCGGGCAGCCGCGCAGCGAGGGCAGTCCCTCCTCGTCGGGGCAGGCGTCCTCTTCATCCGGTACGCCATCCCCGTCCGCGTCACGGATGGGGCACCCCTCGCGCGAGGCGGGTCCGGGCTCGTCCGGGCACTTGTCCGCCGCGCCCTCCACCCCGTCGCGGTCCGGGTCGTCGACGGGACAGCCCTGCCGCTCCAGCAGGCCGAACACCCGCGGGCAGGCGTCCTTCGCGTCCTCCACGCCGTCCTCGTCCGAGTCGCGGATGGGGCAGCCCTCCCGCGACGCGGGCCCGGCGTGACGCGGACACTTGTCCAACGCGTCCTCCACGCCGTCGCCGTCCGTGTCCTTCGCGGGGCAGCCCTGGAGCCGCGCGAGCCCGCGCACGGTGGGGCAGGCATCCTCCCCATTGAGGACGCCGTCGCCATCCGCGTCCAGGCCCGGGTCGAGCGGGGGCGCGTGCCGGCAGCCCGGGGCGGCCACGGCCAGCACGGCGGCGGCGAGCAAGGCCAGTCGGTGGAGTGCGCGCGTCTTCATCATCCGCGGAACCAGAGCGCAGCGAGTGCGAGCTGTCCAGGCGCTCAAGCCGGCAAGGGCAGCTCCACGGTGAAGGTGGAGCCCTTGCCCGGCTCGCTCGTCAGGCGGATGCTGCCGCCGTGGGCCTCGACGATGCGCTTGGTAATCCACAAGCCCAGGCCCAGGCCCTTGAAGTGCTGCACCGACGCGGAGCGCTCGAACTGCTCGAAGATGCGCTCCTGCTCCTCCGGCGACACGCCGATGCCCTCGTCGCGCACGGACAGCCGCGCCACCGGGCCCACCGCCTCCACCTCCACCGTCACCGGCCGGCCCGCGCCGTACTTCGCCGCGTTGGTGAGCAGGTTCACCAGCACCTGCTCCAGCCGCAGCCGGTCCCAGTGCCCCGACACCGGCCTGTCCAGCAGCAGCCGCACCTCGTTGCCCGCCAGCGCCAGCTCCTCGGACATGCGGCCCACCAGCTCGCGCGTCAGCGCCGCCAGGTCCACCTCTTCACGCTTCAGCCCCAGCCGCCCCGAGCTGAGGCGCGAGACATCCAGCAGGTCATCGATGAGCAGCCCCAGCCGCTGGCCCGCCTTCGCCGCCCGCTCCGCGCGCTCCGCCAGCCCGTCCACGGCCATCGCCTCGCGGGCCATGCGCGCCAGCAGGTGAATCTGGAGTTGGAGCGCGTTCAGCGGCGACTTCAGCTCGTGCCCCGCCACCGACAGCAGCTCGTCCCGCGCCTTCACCGCCTGCGTGGCCGCGCCGTATCGCCGCGCGTCTTCAATGGCCAGCGCCGCGCGCGCCGCCAGGCTCTCCAGTAGCGCGCGCTCCTCCACCGAATACTCGCGGCCCTGCGCCTCGCGCATCACCCCCAGGGTGCCCAGCACCCGGCCGCGCACGCCCAGCGGGACGACGATGACGCTGTGGGGCCCATAGTGCCGGAGGAAGGGCATGCCCTCCGGCACGCGCTCATCGCGCAGGTCCTCGGCCTGAAGGCGCGGGACGAAGAGCGGCTGCCCCGTCGCCGCCACCCGGCCCGACAGCCCTTCTCCCACCCGCCCCGGACAGCGCCGCATGGATGCGTCCAGCACCGCGCGGGCCTCCGCGTTGGGATGGTGCACCGTCACCAGCTCCAAGCGCGTCGTGTCCTCGGAGAGCAGTTGGAGCACGCACGCGTCTCCGAGCGCCTCCGACACCTTGCGCACCAGCACCTCCAGCACCATGGACAGGTCCAACCCCGCCTCCGCGATGAGGTGGCTGACCTGCACCAGGACGTGGAGCCGCGCCGCCCCGCGCCGGCTCTCCTCCTCCGCCGCGCGCGCCTTGCGGAACAGGTCCGCGTTGTCGATGGCCAGCGCCGCGCGCCCCGCCAGCTCCTCGGCCAGGGACAGGTCCGGGATGTCGAAGGGCGCGGACGTCTCGCTCCGCATGAAGGTGAGCACCCCCAGCGTGCGCTGCCGCGCCACCAGCGGCGTCAGGATGAGCGAGCCCACGCCCAGCTCGCGCGCGGCCGCGTACAGCCGTGCCGCCGCCGTACGGGTGTCCCCGGGCTCCGCGGTGGGGCGCGCCATCATCCACGGGCGCCCCGAGGCGAGCACCTCCGCCAGCAACGTAGGGCTGCCTTCCTGCGGAGCGAAGCGCAGGAGCTCCAACCCGCGCGGCGCCGATTGTGGATTCTCATAGAGCACGGCCAGCCGCCGCACCACGCCGTCCTCGTACGAATCCACCGCGCAGCCATCCGCGAAGTGCCCCAGCGCCAGCCGCGCCACGCCCGCCACCGTCTCCTCCCAGTCCAGCGACGCCGACACGAGCGCGCTCGCGTCCGCCAGGAGCCGCAGGCGCTGTCCGGCCGCCTCCGCCTGAAGCCGCGCGGTGCGCTCCCGCGCGTACAGCCGCGCGCGCTCCAGCGCCTGGCCACACGCATGCCCCAGACCGGTGATGGACGCCCGCTCCAGCACCGAGAAGCGCCGCGCCTCCGAGAAGCCGAGGCACAACGTGCCAAAGGCATGCCCTTCCACCTGCAAGGGCAGCAGCACCAGCGCGGGCAGTGCCCCCAGCGAGGGCACCACGTCCCGCACCGCGGCGGGCGTCTCCAGCCACACCGGCGCCCCGAGCACGGGCACCACATCTCGCGCCGCGGCGGACGTCTCCAGCCACACCGGCGCCCCGAGCACGAGCACCACGTCTCGCGCCGCGGCGGGCGTCTCCAGCCGCACGGGTGCCCCCGCGCCGTGCCCCGGCACACCACCGATTCGCCAGGGCGGCACCCGGAGCGCCTCCCGCTGCGCGTTGGACACCCCCAGCGCGGCCTTCAACGCCAGCGTCCCGTCCGGCTCCACCAGGTGCACCAGGCCCACGTCGGCGCCCACCGCGGGAAGCCCCTGCTCCAGCACCACGCGCGCCACCTCGTCCGAGGACAGCGCGCCGCCCAAGGCCTCCGTCACCGCCTGGAAGCGGCGCAGCCGCAGCACCTCCGACTCCTCCACCTCCGCTCGCGCGGACAGCACGGACTGGCGCAGCGTCTCCGCCATGCGCTCGCGCTCCAGCGCCAGCGCCGCCAGCTTCACCGAGAGGCCGAAGCGCCGCAGGTCCTCCTCCCGTGGCTGCCACGCCTCGCGGAAGAGCACGCCCAGCACACCGGCGGCGCCCATGCCGGAGGCGAAGAAGAGCGGCTGGGACAGCAAGGCCGTGGCCCCCAGGCGCCGCAGGGCGTCCGGCTCGGAGGCCAGCAGCGCGTCTCGCGACACGTCCTCCACCACCCGGGGCAGCCGAGGCTCACCCGGCGCGGGCGCCTGGGCCAGCAGTTGCTGAGCCCAGATGGCGGCCGCCTCCGCATCCACACCGTGCGTGGTGAGCGTGCTCAAGTCGCCCGTCCCGCCCCACCAGCACAGGAAGGCACCCGAAGCCCCCAGCGTGGCGGACGCCTGGCAAAGCAATTCCTCCAGCACCGCCACCACCGGCGGTGCTGCGGACAGCCGCTCCAGGGCCCGCGACATGCGGTCCACCGCGGCTCCCACGTTTTTTCCGGGCACATTCATGCCCCACTCCCCCCGGCACGGACGCATGGCTCCCTGCCTCGAAGCCTCATTCTCCCATGCCGGACGAAGCGTGGAAACCGCACAGCGCGTTGCCCTGAAGTACGGGATTCCCCTCGGGTGCCTCAGTGCTCGAAGACGCGGAAGAAGGCGAAGAAGATTTCCAGCACGATGAGCAGGACGATGACGGCCTCCAACGTGTGGGAGCGGTCGATGTCCACGTCGCCCTTGAGCAGGCCATACGTCTGGGCCAGCAACTGCTGCTTGCGGGTGACGGCGGCCTGCCACGGCGGGATGCGCATGCGGCGCACGGCGCTCTCGTAGACCTTGGCCAGGTAGAAGTCGCCGATGATTTTGAGACTGTTCTCCACGCGCTCGATGAACTCGTTGAGGTCCACCAGCGTGGAGAGCGTCTGCCGGGCCAGGCTGCGGTAGGGGCTGCGGAACAACGTGGCCCACCCATGCCGCGCGGCCTGCACCTTCTCGTGGATGCGGGTGATGTGCGCGTCCAACCGCTCGTCGTAGTAGCGGAACTCCAACAACTGCGCGTTGGCGATTTCCAACAGGTCGGGGATGTCTCGCGAGCCGGACGGCTCGTAGACGAAGGCGCTGTTCCAGTCGATGACGACCAGGTCCTGGATGGTGTAGCTGAAGCGCGACTGGAGCACGGATTCGCTCTCACGCGGAGACAGCGGCACCGTGCCGCTTTCGCCCAGGAGCAGCCGGGCCAGGTCCGCGCGCGTCACCAGCTCATCCGCGGTGGGATTGCCCCGGATGTGCTCGGCGAAGATGACGGTGTAGCTCTCGTTCTGCTCCCACAGGTGCGGCGCCTGCGCGGCGGGGGCGATGGTGCGGCGCACACCTTCCACCAATTCCAACGCCAGGTCCTCCAACGCCTGGCTGTCATAGAGTTCGTCCGCCATGCGCGTGAGCGCTTTCAACGAGGTGCCCGGAACGACAGGCACCTGGAGGATGATGGACACGGCGCCATGGTCGAACAGGCGCGCGGTGACATCCACCATGACGGGCCCGTCCCGCAGTGCCAGGGGCCGGCGTCCCAGCTCATAGGCCAGCGGCGGGTTGGGCAGTTGGATGTACTGACTGTTCTCCCGTGACAGCTTGAGCCGGCGCGAGTCCTCCGTGAGCACCCGGCGCGCGCGCTCCAGGTCCAGCTCCTCCGCGATGTCGAAGGTGCGGTAGCAGAGGACGTACGCCTTATCGAAGAGCAGCGGTTCGGCAGCGTCCATGGTGCGTGAAGCCTAACCCGCGCCCATGACAATCCGTGGCCGGCCACCCTGGCATGCCAGACAGTCGTCATTCCCTCCGCGGAGCCGTACCGGAATGGACGGCCCCGCGAGGCGCTGGACTGTCTTCAGTCGAGCGAACGTTCAGGGCCGGTGGCGCGGAGGAGGCGGCGTCAGCTCCGTGCGCACGTCCCACAGCTCCGGGAAGAAGCGCAGGTCCAACGCCTTGCGCAGGAAGCCCACACCCGAGGAGCCGCCCGTGCCTTGCTTGAAGCCGATGATGCGCATCACCGTCATCATGTGGCGGTAGCGCCAGAGCTGGAAACGCTCCTCGGTGTCCACCAGCTTCTCGCACATCTCATACGCATCCCAGTGCGCCTCGGCGTCCTGGTAGATGCGCCGGAACACCTCCACCACCTCCGGGCTCTTCTCGTAGGGCTTGCGCCAGTCACGCTGCACGTGGCTCTGCGGCACCGGATGCCCCATGCGCGACAGGTGGCGCAGGAACTCGTCATACAGGCTGGGGGATTCGAACAGCCGCTCCAGCTCGCCATGGATGGCGGGGACGTGGCGGAAGGGCATCAACGCCTGCGCGTCCTTGTTGCCCAGCAGGAACTCCACCGCACGGTACTGGAAGCTCTGGAAGCCAGAGGAGCTGCCCAGCGTGTCGCGGAACTCCAGGTACTCGTTCGGCGTGAGCGTCTCCAACACGCTCCACTGTTCGAAGAGCATCCGTTGGATGTGCGCCACGCGCGCGAAAATCTTGAACGACGGCTCCAGCCGGTCCGCCTGCACGTAACGGATGCAGGCGCCCAGCTCGTGGATGAGCAGCTTCATCCACAGCTCGCTCGTCTGGTGCTGGATGATGAACAACAGCTCGTCGTGGTGAGGCGGTTGCGAGCGCGTCACCTGCGCCGACAAGAGCCGGTCGAGCTGCAGATAATCACCGTACGTGGTCCTTCCGGCCAGGTCGGTGATGATTCCAGGCTCCAAATCGCGTTTGTTCATGGGCCCGGGCATTCATGCTCGTGCAAGCCCCCACGGGCAAGTCTCTCCCGCATGGGCGGACCCCGATTCCTCTCCCAGCAACAGAGCGGAACGACGGGGGCGCGGTCACTCTCTGCCCGGGCCGGGGCAGCGTGCCGCTGGCTAGCCTGCGTGCCCAGCCTGAGCGGCAGCCGCCAACGCCTTGGACGCGGCGCGTCCACGCGGCAGCTTGATGTCGTCCACGCTGTCCGGATCGGCGTAGTCCTTCCAGTCGCTCGGGCGACGGTTGGTCTTCTCCAGCATGCGGAGCTTCTGGTAGTGGGCCGCGCAGTAGCCCTTGGTGCGGCTGGGCTTGCCGCAGCCGATGATGGCGCACGCGCGCGAGCCGTCAGCACCCGCCGCCGCCGGCTTGCGGCCACGACGCTTGCCACCCACGGCCGCGGGAGCCGCCGTCACGGCGCTGCGAGCCGCGGGAGGGCGACCCGGGCCACGACGGCCGGCCTTGGCGGCCGCGGGAATCTGGGCGCCGAACAGGGGCCCGACGACCTCGGCCAGCGGGGCCAGGCGCTCGGCCACGTTGCGGAGCGCGTCCAAGTCCGCCGTGCCCTCCTCCAGCCGCGCGACCACGTCACGCAGCGGCTTGAGCTGGACCTCGATTTCATTGCGGATCATGTCGCGAAACGCTTTATCCACGGACATTCGTTGAATCCTCACCTGGGGAACGACAAGAGTAATGCAGTACTAGGGGGGGCTGATGCTCGATGCTTGTGATGCTGCCCATACCCTTACCTTCCAAAAATGGTTTTGTCTAAAGGAAGAGATAAAAGTTGTGACTGAGCAACGGACCATTCGCCCCGTTGTCGCAGGTCTCACCTGTTTCCCGGCGGCAACAGTGGCCTAGCCGTCCCAATACAGGGACTCCAGCAGGGGGGCCTCCCCCGCCACCTGGGACACCTGGGGGCGTGACAGCAGCTCGTCCCAAGTGGCCGATAAATCACGACGCAGGTCGCCCAACGACAGGGAATCCAGGGCAGTCATGAGCTGGGGCAGTCGTGCATTCTCCTCTTCTTGGAAATGAGCCACCGCCAGATCTTCCAGTGTCAACAGACGCGCCTGCCACTCGGGATGGCCCGAGGGCAGCTCTTCCAGCTCAGCCATCAGCTCACGCATCGTGAGATGGTCTTCCGTCTGCTCACGACAAGACTCGCGGCCCTCCACCCCTGCCATCACCGGGTAGAGGCAGCGCTCCTCCAGTCGTGAGTGAAGCCTCAGCAATGCCAGCAGCTCCGCCGTCAATCCCCTCAGCTCATCGGGTTCCACACCCGATGCCAGACGCTCGAGACGCTCTTCCAGTTCCCGATGCTGGTCGATGAGGATGTCGAACGGGCTGCCCATGCCGGAACATTCGGCATGCACCAGGAAGCAGACAACCTGAGTATGCCTGCGAGCTGACATTACTCAAACTCCTACGAACCCCCACTGTCAGGGCCGCCGCCGTCTCAGGGGCGCCCGGCTGCCCGGCGGCCAGGAGGAGGGCGCCGCCTGCTGGGGACGCCACGCATCCCCATGTTTTTCCATCATGGATGCCCCGCTCGCCAGCCTGCGCCGGGCCGTATTCCGACTCGCCGAGCAGGGCGCGGCGCTGTCGGCCCTGTACCACCGGGCGCGGCTGCTGGGCTGTGAGCACCAGCCATTGAAAGGCCCGATGCTGCTGGCGGGGAACCACGGCGTCTGGGGTTACGAGACACCTGCCTTCTTTCATCTGATCCACCAGGGCACCGGCCGCCATCCATTGCGCCTGACGGAACGGGGGTTCTTCCGCATCCCGTTGATCCACACGGTGTTGCCATGGCTGGGCGGCGTGGAGGGGACTCGGGCGAACGCCATGACGGCGCTTCGGGCGGGCTCACGGGTTGTCTGCCATCCGGGGAGCGCGTGGGAGACCTTCCAGCGCGAGCCCCGGCGCTTGTCCCCGGTGGAGCTGCTGCGCCGGCTGCGGGACATCCTGGCCACGGACCTGATGCCCCGGCTCCATGAACTCCAGGTGCCCACGCTCGTCATCCAGGGCGGCCGGGACTTTGCTGGTGCCGCCCCGCGCCGCCCGCGACGTGGCCCGGCACATCCCCGGAGCCCGGCTGGCGCGCATCCGGGGCGCCAGCCACCTGCCCTACATGCGCCACCCCGATGCCTTCAACACGCTGGCCGGGGACTTCCTCCGGCAGCCCCCGGACTGAGCCGCCACCCACACCATGAGCACCGACGCCACCCACCTGCCCCGTTCCGCCCTGCTGTTCCTGGCCCGCCGCCCTGGACTGGAGGACGCCGCCATGCGCCTGCGCCCCTTCCGGCGGCTGGCCTCACGCTTCATCGCCGGAGAGACGCTGGAGGAGGCCGTGGACGCCGTGAAGGCGCTGTCCGCGCGCGGGCTCATGGCGTCGTTCGACCACCTGAACGAGGCCGTCCAGACGCCCGAGGAGACGCGGGAGGAGGTGCGCCAGTACCAGCGGCTGCTGGCCCGCATCGACGCGGTGGGCGTGCGGGCCAACGTGTCGCTGAAGCTCACCCAGTGCGGGCTGTTGTTCGATGAAGCCCTGGCCCTGGAGAACGCGCGCACGGTGGTGGCCGAGGCCGCGGCCCGCGACTCCTTCGTGCGCATCGACATGGAGGACAGCTCGATGACGCAGGTGACGCTGGACATCGTGCGACGGCTGCGCGCGGAGTTCGGCGAGCCCCATGTCGGCGCCGTGTTGCAAAGCGCCTTGCGGCGCACGGAGCAGGACGCGAAGGAACTGTGCGCACAGCGCATCCGCATCCGCCTCTGCAAGGGTGCCTATCTGGAGAAGCCCGACGTGGCCTTCCCAGACAAGCAGGACGTGGATGCCAGCTTCGTTCGCACCATGCGGGTGCTGCTGGACAGCGGCGTGTATCACGGCATCGCCACGCACGATGAACGGATGATTGAAGCGACACTGGACCACGCGGCGAAGCGCGGACTGCCGCGCGGCGCCTTCGAGTTCCAGATGCTGTACGGCATCCGCAGGGACTTGCAGGAGCGACTCGTGAGGGAGGGTCACCCGG
The DNA here is from genome assembly GCF_006518205.1 of Myxococcus sp. CA005. NCBI lineage: Bacteria > Pseudomonadati > Myxococcota > Myxococcia > Myxococcales > Myxococcaceae > Myxococcus > Myxococcus sp. CA005. The sequence continues at coordinate 48,102 of NZ_SRLV01000022.1, forward strand.
TGCGCATCTACGTGCCGTACGGACGGCACTGGTACCCGTACTTCATGCGCCGGCTGGCCGAGCGCCCCGCCAATCTGGCCTTCCTTCTGCGCAACCTGGTACGTGGGTAGGAAGCAGTACGCGCCTCCCCGCCTGGCGTGCGGGGCCGCCGCGAGGCCCGCATGCGGGTGAAACATGCGGATGAAACACCAGACCGCGCACCCCCTGTGGCCCCCCGCGCGGAGGACCAACGCCAATCGAGAACGGCCGGCCCGCATGGACAGTCATGTCCGGGCAACCCCATACCCGGAGCGAATCGCGCGCCGCGGCATTCCCTGCTCATGCCCCATGTCTTGTCGCATGGCGTCGATGCGTCGCGAGCGGGCGGCTGCCCCCTCCTCCGCCATCCGCGGGGCCCGTGGACGGCCCGCCGCCCCGGGTGCTCCTGGAGGGACACGCCGCGGGAGGCGTCCCTAGCTTTCCCGCATGGCGCTGCCCATCGAAGCCCATGCCCTCATTGGAGACACGCACAGCGCCGCGCTGGTGGCGAATGACGGCACCATCGACTGGCTGTGCTGGCCGCGCTTCGACTCGGACGCGTGCTTCGCGGCGCTGCTGGGTGAGCCGCGGCATGGCTTCTGGCGCATCGCCCCCACCGTGCCCGTGCGGCGCGTCCACCGCCGCTACGTGCGCGACACGCTGGTACTGGAGACGGAGTTCCACACCGACGCCGGCACCGTGCGCCTGTGCGATTTCATGCCGCTGCGCGAGGACACGCCGCATTTGATTCGCATCGTGGAGGCCCGCACCGGACAGGTGCCGCTCCACCTGGAGTTCGCCCCCTGCTTCGGCTATGGCGACCGCACGCCCTGGGCCCGCCTGATTCCGGGAGGCGTCAGCACCAAGGCCGGCCCGGACGCGCTCTACCTGTCCACGGAGCTGCCGCTGCGTTTGGAGCACAGCCATGTGCTCGCGGACTTCGCCGTGCCGGAAGGCCAGCGCCTGGCCTTCGTCCTGTCCTGGCATCCTTCGCACCTGCCTCCGCCCCGGCAGCCGCCGGACCCCTTCCTCACGCGCGCGGACACGGAGCGGTGGTGGCGCGCCTGGGCGCTCCGCTGCATCCATGAGAGCCCCTGGCGCGCGCAGGTGCTGCGCTCGCTCATCACCCTCAAGGCGCTCACCTACTCCCCTACCGGCGGCGTGGTCGCCGCGCCCACCACGTCCCTGCCCGAGCGGATGGGCGGCGTGCGCAACTGGGACTACCGCTACTGCTGGCTGCGGGATGCCACGCTGACGCTGCTGACCCTGCTGGACGCCGGCTACACCCAGGAAGCCCAAGCCTGGCGGGACTGGCTGCTGCGCGCGGTGGCCGGAGAGCCCGACGAGCTCCAAATCCTCTACGGCGTAGCCGGAGAGCGCCGCGTCACCGAGCTGGAGCTGCCGTGGCTGCCGGGCTTCGCGGGCTCGCGTCCGGTGCGCATCGGCAACGCCGCCGTGGGTCAGCTCCAGTTGGACGTCTTCGGCGAGATTGCCGACTGCCTCTACCACGCGCTCCGTCATGGCGTCTGTTCGGACGCCGAGGCCTGGGACGTGAGCGTGCACCTGCTGCGCTTCGTGGAGCGCAACTGGGACCAGCCCGACGAGGGCATCTGGGAGGTGCGCGGCGGGCGACAGCAGTTCACCCACTCCAAGGTCATGGCCTGGGTGGCCATGGACCGGATGGTGAAGACCGCGAACCTGCGCGGCATGCGCGGCGCGCAGGTGGAGCACTGGAAGGCGCTGCGGGCGCAGATGCACGCGGACATCTGCGCGCGGGGCTACGACGCGCGCCGCAACACCTTCACCCAGGCCTTTGGCAGCCAGTCCCTGGACGCCAGCCTGCTGTTGATTCCCATGGTGGGCTTCCTCCCACCCGACGACGTCCGCGTGCGCGGCACCGTGGAGGCCGTCCGCCGCGAGCTGTGCCAGGACGGGCTGGTGCGCCGCTACCACACGCACGAGACGCGGGACGGCCTCCCTCCGGGCGAAGGCGTCTTCCTGGCGTGCAGCTTCTGGCTGGCGGACGCGCTGGCGCTGATGGGCCGCGAGGGCGAGGCGCGCGAGCTGTTCGAGCGCCTGCTGGGCCTGTGCAACGACGTGGGCCTGCTGTCCGAGGAATACGACCCGGTGGCCCACAAGATGGTGGGCAATTTCCCGCAGGCCTTCAGCCACCTCGCGCTGGTGGGTACCGCGCTGAACCTGTCGCGAGAGGGCGGCCCCGTTCAACAGCGGAGCCACTGACGGCGGCGGCGGCCCGGGCCCTTGGCTGGAAATGAAGCGGGCCCCGGCACGCGGTGGGAGTAGCGTCCCACCTCGTCCGAGGCCCCTGATGCACCACACGCACGTCCACGTCCTCGAAGGACGCGGCGGGGCGGAGGCTAGAAGTAGCCGCCGATGGTGGAGGCGACGCTGAAGTTCACCTCCACGTCATCGCCCAGGCCGAAGGCCAGGCGCGGGCCACCGCCCACGAAGAAGTGCGGCGTCACGTGGAAGAGGAAGGGCGCGTAGCCTTCCAGGATGACAGTGACGTTGGCGGGGAGCGCCGAGTTGGCGAAGGGCAGGATGTCGTCGCCGATGTACAGCGACACCTGGCCCTTGGGCCACACGGAGACGCGGTCGGAGAGCGGGATGTTGTAACCGACGCGCGCGTTCAGGCCGAAGGCGGCAATCGTGTCACCGCTGCCGAAGAGCGCGCGGACCTGGAGGCCGCTGCCGACGGACAGGTTCTTCTTGAGGAAGTAGTCCGCGCCGGGCTCCAGGAAGATGTAGCCGATGCCGCTGCCCTGCGTGGAGTAACCCAGGCTCGCGGAGGCATCCGTGCTGATGACGAACTGCCCCTCCGAACCAAAGCTCCCCGACGACTCCTGAGCGCCGGCGCTCACCGACACCATGACGCCCGCCACTGCGGCCAGGTTCTTCCAGTTGTTTGCCTTCATGAGACGTCCCTCCGTTGCGTAGGCCCGGTGCACATGTCCGGGCGCTCGGCGCCCACTTCTAGCCAATGGGCGCGGTGGAACATCATTTATTTCGTCATGGTTGTGAACAGTCGCGTCGAAGTCATGCGTGGATCAGCCGCGTGACAGAGGGGCTCACCACGATTCGTCCAGCAGATGTGTACGGACCAGCACTGGCAATGGCCCATTCTCGCGAGGCGAGAAACCGCGGCACGTACTGCGGCCTACCACATCCACGACACGCAGCAGGTCACGAGTCCCAGGACAGCGTGTACTCGCTGTCCAGCAGGGACGTCTGTCCGCCGCGCACCTGGATGTCCTGGGCACCCACGGCCAGCAGCGCGCCTTCGAGCATGCCCTCGTTGTAGGCCACGGGGGTGAAGATGCGGCGCATGTGGATGCGGCCCGAGCGCGGGCCCGTCCACGCCACCTGCAGCTCTCCGAAGTTGATGGCCATGCGGTAGGCCTCGGGGAGCATCTCCACGAGGCGCTTGGGCTCGCCGCCCACCTGCTGCCGGACCTCTGCGCCGAACATGGAGTTGATGAAGGCCAGCGTGCCCTGGACGCCGAGCTGCCGCATCGCCTCCTCGACGCCGCCGAGCTGCGGTGCCAGCAGCCGGGCCGCGGAGAAGAACACGCGCATGAAGGGCGGGACGGGGTAGAACTCGGTGGTGTCCAGGTCGGCGGGGTAGTCACCGCCCTGCTGGATGGGAGCCACCGCCTGTTCACCGCCGAGGAAGCGCACGGTGTCGAGGACGGCCGCGAAGTGCATGCCGCGAATGCCCTCGGACGCTTCCACGAGCGCGAGCCGCGAGCTCAGCTCGCGCTCCACATCCTCTGGCGTGTCCCACTTGCCGCGCTCCATGCTGACCTCCCGTCGGAGAACGCGCGGGATGCTGGCACAGCTTGGCCGCCCGCGCGAACTCCGGGCGGCCTCGGTGCGGAGCGTCCCACCCGTCACGTCCGGTGCGCGACGTGGCTCAGGGCACGGGCTCGACGGCCGGCTCGGCCGCTTCGCGACGCAGGCGCGCTTCGAAGACGAAGGTGCCGAAGGGAAGCAGCGACGCGAAGACGCCGCCCACCACGCGCACGAAGGACCAGCGGTAGGTGATGGCCGCCTCCATGAGCGCGAAGAGGTAGAGCACGAAGAGCAGGCCGTGAACCCAGCCGGTGAACTTCACGGCCTGCGGCATGCCCGCGGCGTACTTCAAGGGCATGGCGATGAAGAAGAGCGCGATGACGGACAGGCCCTCCGCGAGGGCCACTGCACGGAAACGTCCAAGAGGGGTCTTCAGCATGAGGTTCTCCCCCGCCTGTTTCCCACTCCCGGCCGCCGTGGTCCATGAGTCATGGTGACGCAGGGGGTGCTGCCTGGTTGCTTGCTTAGGCTCGAGTCTTGGCGAGCCGGCCGTCAGTGCGCGGGCAGCGCTTGGAAGGTGATGCCATCCAGGTCCAGCCGGCGCACTGCCTCCATGAAGCGCTCCGTGCCGACAATCATCGTGGAGAAGTTCCCGACCCGGAACAGGTCCAGGCCCGTGGGGAGGGAGGCCGCGTCGAGAATGGGCGCATCCGGCCGCGTCAGGCCAAAGCGGCCACAGGTCACGCACGGTGGCGGCTCATCGGGCGGGATGCAGTCCGGATGCAGCCTGCCGTGGGGCTCAATCTGTAGCTCCAGCAGTTCTGGCGGGTCTTTCTGCCGGAAACGAAGCTGCGTCGGGCAGGCCTGGAGTCCTTGTACGCCCTCCGAATGCAACCGCGACAGGGCTTCGCGCTGCACGAGCAGCTTCTGCCCCCATACCCAGGCAATGGGACCGAATACGCCCGTGGCACGTCCGACCAAGGGACCGAAGCCCGTACCGGGCGGCAGTTCGGCACCAGGAGGAACCAGAGGCCGGACCAGCTCACGGAGACGCGCGAATTCAGGGAAGGGCTCGGGCCTGGGACGCGCGAACTCGTTGCGCTCCGGCAGTTGAGCCAGGTCGACGCACGGATACTCGTGTCCCGTATGGGCCCATGTCTCGCCGCAAGTGCCGCAGCTCACGCCGGGGAGCGACAGCTTGTGCCACGCGTTGATCTCCCCTCCGTACTTTGCCGCCGCGGCCTTGTCCTCGTGCATCCAGAAGAAACGGCTCATCCGTCCTCACACTCCCGGGCGCGAATAGTAGGGCTGAATCGGACCGCCCATGAGTTGGAAGCGATGTATGAGTTCCCCCGCGAACCTGTAGATGTCCGTGGGACTGGCGCCCGGCTTTGCCGCCTTGAAGTCGCGCCAGGCTTGGTTCCACGCGCCACCGCGTCCGTCTCCACCGTGAATGCGCCGATGGACGTCACGCGGAATCGGCATGGTGTAGTCGTGGATCTTGACGCCTCGAATTCCGAACCACATCGAGAGGTCTTCTGCCTGGGGAAAGATGTGATGCTTTTCCCAGCGCCCGGGCGTGAGCTGGCGTGACGGAGGGATGATCCGCTCGGGCGCGCCATTCCAGTTGGGGAAGACCATGACTGCCCCTCGAGGAAGGTGGTGCCCACCTCCCCAATGCCTCCGAGGCCCTCTGCCAGGCGCGGCGGCAGCAGCAGGCGGACGCGCAGGAGGAAAGCGCGCCAGCGACACCGCACCGGGCATGTCCTCACAGAGGTAGAAGCCACATGCGTCCCCCTGGCACAGGAGTGCGACGCACCTGTCTTCATCGGGCGAGCGACACTCCTTCTCCGCATCAGCCCCTCCGCTTTGGAGAGGTGCATTCGAGGCGGTGGCGCAACCGCCCCAGAACAAGGCAAGCACCAGAAGCCATACGCGCAGGGCGGGTCTCACGGCCTGTCAGTATACCCCTGGGCGTTCCCAATCCCTTTCTTGAGCGCCTTCCTCGGGAGACACGCTCCCCTCACCCCCGCCACGACGGCAGCGCCACACCGTAGCGCGCCAGGTCCTCGGGGGTGTTCACGTTCGCCAGGGACCGGAGTGACGGATCCACCGCGTGCAGCACGGCCTCGGACAACAGCCGCGTTCGCACTCCGGACAACAGCTCCCGCATCGACGGATCCGTCGCCAGCGTCGTCTCCCACGCCGGTGCCAACGCCGACCGGTACGCTGCGAGCAACGGCTCCAACCTGCCCCGCGCCTCGAAGCACACCGCGTCCACGCCGTCGTCCCGCGCGCCCAGCAACACCCGCAGGACCTCCGTCGTGATGAACGGCATGTCGCACGCTACCGCCACCACCCAGGGCGTGCGCGCGGCCACCAGCGCCGCATGGACACCGCCAGGCGCTCCCTTGCCCGGCACCACGTCCGCCACCGTGCGCAACCCGAAGCGCGCATAGGGCCCGGGCACGTTCGCCACCAGCAAGACGTCCTCGAAGCACGGGGCCAGCGCCAGGAGCCGCTCCAGCACCGTGCGCCCCTCCACTTCCAACAGCCCCTTGGGCACGCCAGACAGGCGCCGGCCCTGCCCTCCCGCGAGGATGGCCAGCGTCACCTCCGGGAAATCGGTGCGGATCCGCTCCATGCTCATGCCCCGTTCGCGCGCCTGCCGCGGCCACTTTATCTGTCCGCCCACGCACGCCCCCAGACGAAGCGTCCCCTCCCCCCGTGGACACAGCGGGCGCTCCACGACATAGGCTGCGGCGCTTCCATGCCCCTCACGTCCCTCGACACCGCCCGGCAGGCCGCGCTCGACGCCATCGCCCCGGCGGCGCCTGAGCGCGTGCCGCTCCTCGATGCCCAGGGCCGGTTCCTCGCCGCTCCCGTCACGGCTTCCCGCTCGCTGCCCGGCTGTGACAACTCCGCCATGGACGGCTGGGCCGTGCACGCCGAGGAGACGCAGGGCGCCTCCCGCGATCGGCCCGCGCGCCTGCGCGTCACCAGCACCATCTTCGCCGGCGCCCTCCCCTCCACGCCCCTCCGGCCCGGAGAAGCCGCGCGCGTCTTCACCGGCGCGCCCCTGCCCCCCGGCGCCGACGCCGTCGTCCGACAGGAGGCCACTCGCGCCGCCGAGGACGGCACCCGCGTGGACGTCTTCATCACCGTGCCGCCCGGCAACGACATCCGCCGCACCGGAGAGGAAGTCCTCACCGGCACACCCCTCTTCGACGCGGGCCAGCGCGTGGGCGCCGCGGTGCTCGGCGTGCTCGCGTCCATGGGCGCCACGGACGTCTGGGTGCGCCCCGCGCCGCGCGTCGCCGTGCTCGCCACCGGCGATGAGCTCGTCCCTCCTGGCACTCCGGCCCTGCCCCACCAGGTGTACGAGAGCAACCTCGTCCTCGTGGCCGCGCTCGCCCGCGAGGCCGGCGCGGATGTCCGCCAGCTCGCCCGCGCCCGCGATGACGAGAGCGCCCTGCGCGATGCGCTCTCGCGACTGGCCCCGCAGGTGGATATCCTCATCACCACCGGAGGCGCCTCCGTGGGTGACAAGGACCTGGTGAAACGCGTGCTCGCCGCGCTCGGCGCCCGCTTCTTCGTGGACGGCGTCGCGCTCAAGCCCGGCAAGCCCGTGGCCGTGGCCCGGCTGGGTGACACCTCCGTCGTCGTGCTGCCCGGCAATCCCGGCGCGGCCACCGTGGCGTTCGACCAGTTCGCGCGCCCGCTCCTTCTAAAACACCAAGGTGTGTTGGAGACGCGCCGCCGCGTCCGCGCCCACCTCTCCGAAGCACGCCGCAAGCAGGCGGGCCTCACCTACCTCATCACCACCACCCTGGAAGCCCGGGACGGCCTCGCGCCGCGCGCCGTGCTCCGTCCCCAGGGCGCCGGGCAGATCCTCCAGAACGTCCACGGCGAGGGCTGGGCCCTCCTCCCACCGGGCCGCGCGGACTTCGCCGAAGACGACCTCGTCGACGTCGAGCTCTTCGACCGGCCCACCTTCACCCCCGTGGGCGCATTGGCATGAGCCGCGTGCCCGCGCTCAGCGTGGTGGGCTGGTCCGGCGCCGGCAAGACGACGCTGCTCACCCGGCTCGTTCCCGAGCTCGCCGCGCGAGGCCTGCGCGTGGCCGTGGTGAAGCACTCCTCCGACGCCCATCCGCTGCACCGGCCCGGCAGCGACACCGCTCGCTACCAGGACGCGGGCGCCGTGCTCACCGGCTTCACCACGCCCGCGGGCGTCCAGCTCACGACGGCCACCGCCCTCTCGGACGCGCTTCCCTCGCTGCTCGAGCGCTCCGCGGGCGCCGTGGAGCTGGTGCTCGTCGAAGGCTGGAAGGACGGCCCCCTCCCCAAGCTGGAGGTATGGCGGGAGGGTCTGGGCCCGCCGCTGGCGCCCTCGCGCCCGGAGGTCCTCGCGGTGCTCTCCTCCGAGCCCGCACTCCCCACGGACTTCCCACCCGGCCTGCGCGTGCTGCACCCCGACGACGTGCGCGCCGTGGCGGACCTCATCCTGGCCCACCTGCGCCCGAGCCGCCCCGCGCCCCTGCCCCCCGTGGATGCCCGCGGCGTCACGCGCCGCTTCGTCCAGCGGTGGAACGGCGCCACGCTACTCCCGGCCCAGGAGGACGACATCGCGGTGGAGGAGCCTCTGGAGATTCGCGTCAGCGGAGACTCGGTGGCCACCACCATGCGCACGCCAGGACATGACCGCGAGTTGGCCACCGGCTTCCTCTTCGCCGAGGGCATCCTCCAGAGCGTGGACGACCTGGGCGGGCTGGCACACTGCGGACGGCCAGGCGAGGAGGGCTTCGGCAACGTCATCGAAGTCACCCCCGCCCCCGGCGCCTTCCTCGACGTGGAGCGCGTGAGCACCGCCCGCCGGGGCACCCTCACCACCTCCGCCTGCGGCGTGTGCGGCCGGCGCAGCGTGGATGACCTGCTCGCCGTGTGCCCGGCCCTGCCGCCCGGCCCGGTGCTCCACCCCGACGCCGTGGCCCGCGCCACCGAGCGCCTGCGCGACGTGCAGCGCAACTTCGCCCGCACTGGAGGCGTCCACGCCGCCGCCGTGCTCGACGCCAACGGCCACCTCCTGGCCGCCCATGAGGACGTGGGCCGCCACAACGCCGTGGACAAGGTGGTAGGGACGCTGGTGCTGGCCGGCACCGTGCGGGGCCCCCGGGCTCCCCGCCTCCCGTTGACGCGTCAGCCCGTGGTGCTCGCCGTCAGTGGACGCGTCAGCTTTGAGATCATCCAGAAAGCCGCCATGGCCCGGATTCCCATCGTCGCGGGCGTCTCCGCCGCCAGCTCCCTCGCAGTGGACCTGGCCCTGCGTTCTGGCATGACGCTGGCCGCGTTCGTCCGGAACGAGCGCTTCAACGTCTACACCGGGCTCGAACGCCTTGTCGCAGGTGTAACCTCTTGAAACTCCTGGCACCCTTCCAGGGATGACCCGGCGCCTCGCATCATTCGTGCCTTCGCGTCAGAGCGGCACCGTAAATGCAAAGAAACCGTGACGAAGGAAACGCGGGGAGCCGCGGTGAATCACGATGTGTTGGTGACGCTCGGTGAACTCGAACCTGGGTAGGGCGGTCACAAGATTTCACATGCGGTCACGTCTTAGTGACGCGGCAGGGGTTGCACCTCGCCGCGATATCGGGCAAAACTGGTTTCCTTCCGACTTGAACATTTTTAGCCTCAACGGCGACCTCTGCTTCGACTGCACGAAAGTGAGCAGAGGGGGGTGGACACGATGAGCGGCGCAACGGCAAGTGCGGCGGTGGTCGGTGCTCCTGGGTCGGCCAACGCTCAGGGACAAGTCATTGAAGAGGTGCAGGGGCCGCCCAAGCTGGCCCCGGGGTCCGCGGCGAAGCTGAACCTCACGGTGGACCTCGTGCTGCTGTCGTCGGTGCTGGTGGGCTCGGCGTGGCTGAGCGGCCAGTTGTCGGCGGAGTCCGGTTGGAAGGTGTCTGGGCTGGTGCTCGCGGCGTGGGTGGTGTGGATTGTGACGGGCACCGCGCTGTGCCTGTACGACTCGCGCTTCGCCGAGCGCAGCAAGCTGGACCACGTCGCGCTGGTGTCGGTGACGACGCTGGCGGTGGTGACGGTGCTGACGCTGGGCAGCGTGGCGGTGCCGACGGTGGTGACGTCGCCGGTGGTGGGCCCGCTGCTGTTCATCTTCTGGCCGGTGACGCTGCTCCTGCGCCTGTTCGTCTTCCGCCCGGTGGCCTCGCAGGAGCGCCCCATGGACGCGGTGCTCATCGTGGGCACGGGCGCCATGGGCCGCTACACCGGTGAGGACCTGGCCAACCGGGGCCGCCGGCAGATTCTGGGCTACGTGCGCTTCCACGACGACAACGGCTCCGTGGGAGAGCTGCCCGGCCCGGTCATGGGTTCGGTGGACGACCTGGAGCACATCCTCCGCAACACCGCGGTGGATGAGGTGTACATCGCCGGCAACACGCTGAAGCAGGGCGAGTCCATGCAGGCGGCCATCAAGCTGGCCGAGCGCTTCGGCGTGCCCTTCGCGCTGCCCGCGCACAGCTTCCGCCTGGACCGCGCCCGCCCGGTGGAGCGCCGCGCGGTGGCGGACGGCTTCCTGCACTTCGCGGCGGTGAGCCCCAAGCCGCACCAGATGGCGATGAAGCGCCTGTTCGACATCTGCGTGTCCGCGGCGGCGCTGTGGGCGCTGCTGCCGCTGTTGGGCATGGTGGCGCTGGCGGTGAAGTTCACCTCCAAGGGCCCCATCTTCTTCAAGCAGCTTCGCGTGGGGCAGAACGGCAAGCCCTTCTACATGCTGAAGTTCCGCTCCATGGTGGTGAACGCCGAGGAGCTGAAGGAGAAGCTGGCCGCGCTCAACGAGCAGACGGGCCCCGTCTTCAAGATGAAGCACGACCCGCGCATCACCGGCATCGGCCGCTTCATCCGCAAGTTCTCCATTGATGAGCTGCCCCAGTTCATCAACGTGCTGCGCGGGGAGATGAGCATCGTCGGGCCGCGCCCGCCGGTGCCCACCGAGGTGGCCAAGTACGAGACGTGGCAGCGCCGCCGCCTGTCCGTGCGTCCTGGACTCACCTGCATCTGGCAGGTGTCAGGACGGAACCAGATCTCCTTCGAGGAGTGGATGTACCTGGACATGCAGTACATCGACCACTGGAGCCTGACGAGCGACCTGCGCCTGCTGCTGCAGACGGTGCCGGTGGTGCTCACGGGCCGCGGCGCCAGCTAGCAAGCCTCCAGGCAACCCAACCTTTGCGGGGGCGGCATTGACGTGCCGCCCCCGCTCGTTTTCTATGCACCCGGGCAGTCCTGGCCGGCGCCGGGGCCGCACGCTCCCACCGTGAACAGTCCCAGCCATTCCATTTCGCAGGACGCGGGCGAGCGCGAGCGCTCGCATGAGGCGATGGGCGCTGTGCGCAACGGGCTCCAACTCGGTGGCTCGCTGCTGGCCACGTACGCCATCGCCATGGGCGTGCGCTTCCTGCTGCCGGCCCACCTGGGACCGGAGAGCTTCGGGCGCTTCAACTACGCCGACAGCTTCTCCGCCGTCTTCTTCATCGCCACCCACCTGGGCCTGGAGATGTACATCCGCAAGGAGGTGTCGCGCCGGCCCGAGCACGCCAGCGACTTCTTCGGCAGCACGCTGCTGCTGCGGCTGGGCCTCACCGCGGTGCTGATGGGCGCCATGGCGCTGGTGATGGCCCACTTCGACGAGCCGCCCGAGGTGCGCCAGCTCGTCTACGTCTTCGCCCTGGCCCAGTCGCTCATCATCATCAACGCCTCCGTGGCCGCGCTGCTGCACGCCAAGGGCAAGGTGGCGGGGCTGTCCGTCTCCAACATCGTCACCAAGCTGGTGTGGGGCGGGGGCCTGCTGGCCGTCGCAGTGGCGGGCCTGCCGCTGCCGTGGCTGGCGGTGCCGCTGGTGGCGTCCGAGGCGGTGAAGCTGGGCGTGGGCTGGTACCTGGCCCGCGAGCACATGGGCCTCACCTTCAAGGTGGACGTGCCGGCCACGCTGAAGGTGCTCAAGGCCAGCCTGCCCTTCTTCATCACCGGCGCGGCGCTGGCGGCCAACGGGCGCCTGGACGTGATGATTCTGGGCATGGTCTCCAGCCACGAAGAAGTGGGCTGGTACGGCGCCGCATGGAACATCGCGGGCCTCACCTTCTTCCTCAACCCGGTGTTCGGCTGGGTGCTGATGCCGCTGGCGTCCCGCGCGGCCGAGCGCTCCGAGGCGGAGCTGACGAACCTGACGCGCCGCTCGCTGGAGGGCACGCTGGCCGTCACCGTGCCCATGATGATGCTCATCGTCCTGGGCGCCCCGCTGTGGGTGGGGCTGATGGGCGGCGCGTTCTCCGAATCCGCCATGCCGCTGCGGCTGATGTCGCCGCTGTTCGTGCTGGCCTTCGTGACGATGAACGCCGGCCTGTGGCTGACCATGACGAACCGCGAGTGGTGGGTGACCATCACCAGCGTCATTGGCAGCGTGGTGCTGATCCCCCTCCTCAACCTGCTGCTGGTTCCGCTGATGCTTTCGGCGCTGGGCAACGGCGGCGGCGCGGCGGGCACGGCGCTGTCCATGCTGCTCATGGAAATCTGCGTCACCATCAGCCTGCTGGGGCGCATGGGCAAGGCGGCCTTCGACGCGCGCCTGGTGTCCATGATGGCCAAGACGGCCGTCATCTGCGCGGCCATCGCCGTGCTGGACCAGACGCTGCTGGCCTTCCTGAACCCGTGGGTGCGCATCACCGTGGAAGCCGTGCTGTACATCGTCGCGGTGCTGGCCACCGGCGCGGTGCGCCCCGGCGAGGTGCTCCAGGTGGTGCGCATCGCCCGCCGCCGTGGAAACCCCGCGCCCGAAGCCGCGCCCACCCCGTGAGGAGAGTTCCACCGCTCATGCCGTCCACGCACCGCCAGCCGCCTTCCGCCCCGCGCCGTCCCTGGCGCTCGTTCGCCTGCGCCGCGCTGCTGCTGCTGGCGCCCGCTTGCCGGGGCCTGGGCAAGTACACCTGGGTGGATGACTACCAGGAGAAGCCGCCCCCGGTGGACTCGGCGTACCGCATCGCCGCGGGCGACCTGCTCAACATCCGCGTGTGGAACCAGGAGTCGCTCACCACGCAGGCCCGCGTGCGCGAGGACGGCCGCATCAGCCTGCTCTTCCTGGACGACGTGGAGGCAGCGGGCCACACACCGGCCTTGCTGTCGCAGCAAATCCAGACGCGGCTGAAGGACTACATCAACCACCCCGTCGTCACCGTGGCGCTGGAGATGGCGCGCCCCATCAAGGTGACCATGGTGGGCGAGGTCAACCGCATCGGTCCGCTGGAAATCGACCCGGGCGCCAGCCTGCTGCAGGCCCTGGCCGGCGCGGGCGGCTTCACCGAGTACGCCCACAAGGACCGCATCTTCGTCATGCGCCAGGAAGAGGGCGCCGCGCCCGAGCGCATCCGCTTCCGCTACGACGACCTCATCCACGCCGAGGGGCGCGCGCCCACCTTCCGCCTGCGCCCCGGTGACGTGGTGGTGGTGGAATAACCCGTGCTGGGGACGGTCCTCACCGTCGCGTTGCTGGAGGTGTCCTCCGCCTCCGTCAGCTACGCCACGGCCGCGCGCGTCGACTCGCGCCTGCGCTCCAACGAGGACCCCGCCCCCGAGGCCCCCCGTGTCGCGGGCGACACCGACGTCACCCCGCTCCTGGGCCTGGAAATTCGCGACGGCAACACCGCGCTCCAGGTGGAGTACGCCCCGCGCATCAGCCTGCGCGAAGTCACCGCCCGCGCGCGCACCGAAATCCAGCACATGGGCCGCCTGGCCGGCCTGTGGCGCCCCGAGCGCGGCCTGTCCCTGCGCCTGTCCGAGGAGCTGGTGCTGGGCAGCGTCAACCTCCTCACCACGGACCTGGGCTCCCTGCCCGGCGACACACCGGGTACCCCCGACGGGCCGCTGCGGCCCCCCGGAAACGGCGGGCCCCTGCAGCCCCTGCCCCAGGCGGACACCGTCTACTTCCTCTCCTCCGCGACGACGCTGACGGCGGACACCGGCTGGCTGGGGCGGCGGTGGAACCTTACCGGCTCCGGCGGCTTCTCCATCAGCGGCGGCCTGGACGGGCCCGCCCGCGAAGCGGTGCCCATGCAGTATGGCCCGCGCGCGGATGTGTCCCTCAGCCACGCGCTGTCACCCCTGAGCGCCATCACCACCTCCGTGGCCTTCAACTACGCGCGCTTCTCCACCGGGGCGAACAACACCATCGTCACGCTGCGAGAGGCCTGGGGGCACCGGGTGGACAGGCGCACCTCCCTGGAGGCCGGAGCGGGCGTGAGCGTGGTGCACACCATCCCCGTGCCCCCCGGCGAAGGTGAGCCCGAGCCCGGCCCGCTGGACGCGCCCCGGACGGAGCTGCTCCCCAACCTGAATGTCGGGGTGAGCCACCGGATTCCCTCGCGCACCGCGGACTTCAACGGCCGGGCGGACCTGCGGCTCGTCCCCTTCACGGACCGGCTCACGGCGCGCGTCTACCCCCGGGCGGACCTGACGCTGACGGGGACCTGGGCCCTGGGGCCCCGCGTGCGCGTGTCCGCCATTGGCGGCGGCGCCGCGGCCGTGGGCGGAAGTCGTGGGGACAGCATCCTTTCCGGAGGCTTCACCGGTTCCTGGATTCTCACACGGTGGGTGTCCGTGGATACCGACCTCCGCGGGACGTGGAGCCGCTCGCCCGAACTGCCGGCGGCCCGGCTGACGTGGGCCGCAACGCTGGGCCTCTCCGTGCGGCAAACTGGTATTCTCTGAGGGCCGGCGCCATGGCGAAGCTCATCTTGATGTCCGTCCTCATCCTCACCATCGCCCTGCCAGCCAAGGCGGCGAGGGATCCGCATCCGATGCGGGGGCTGAAGAAGGCCATCCTCTGGTTCGTCCTCTTCAACGCGGCATACACGTATGGCGTCCTCGTCTGGGTGCCACGGCTCGGGTTCGGCTGAGCGAGTTTCAGAAAGGTTGACGACGGATGGAGTCCGACCTGCACACGGTCCTCTTGGTGGAGGACGCCCCCTTCTTCCGGAAGATGCTGGGCGACTACCTGCGGGACATGGGGTTCAAGGAGGTCGTGGAGCTGCCCAGTGGCCGCGCCGCGCTCAAGCACATGGAGACGGCCGCGCGTCCCGACCTCGTGTGTCTGGACCTGACGCTGCCGGACATCTCCGGCTATGACCTCTGCGAGCACATCCGCCGCTCGGCGACGATGGCGGACGTGCCCGTGCTGGTGGTGAGCGCCCGGGACTTGCCGGAGGACAAGGCGCACGCCGAGGAGGCCGGCGCCAACGGCTACCTGGGCAAGCCCTTCACCCAGGAGGAGTTCACCCGGCGGGTGCAGTCGCTCCTCAAGAGCACTGGGGCCAGGAGGGCACCGTGACGGTCCCCGCGCCCGGGGCTCCCGGGCCGCGCCCCCAGTTGGTGCCGCCGCGGCCCGCGTTCACTCCGGAGCGCCCGGAGACGAACGCGCCCGCGGACCTCATCGACTGGGGCTTCGCCATCGACGCGGTCTTCTTTTTGAAGAACGCGGTGCTGCGGCACTGGTTCCTCGCCCTGGTGGTGATGGGCGCGGTGTCCGCCATGGCGGTGGGCGTCAGCAAAATCATGCCGCGCAAGTACCGCGTGGAGACGCGGATGCTGACGCAGCGCAACTTCATCATCTCCTCGCTGGCCAACCCCGGGCGCTCCATCCCCGTGGACGCGGACCAGCCCACGCGCGCCGCGTGGGAGATGGTGATGAAGCACGACAACCTCAAGTCCATCGTCGCGCAGGCGAAGCTGGTGGAGTACTGGGAGCTGCAGCGCTCGCCGCTGAACCGGCTGAAGGAGAAGGTGCTGCGCAAGCCGCCGGTGGCCATGTCGGACGACGACAAGCGCGACGCGCTCACCGCCATGCTGGAGCAGGCAATGATTGTCGGCGTGGAGGGTGGCACGGGCACCGTCTCCATCGGCGTGGAGTGGACCGACCCGCAGCTGGCGCTCAACATCGTGCAGGCCGCGCAGCAGAACTTCCTCGACATGCGCCAGGCGGCGGAGATGGGCGCGGTGCAGGAGGCCATCACCATCCTGGAGAAGCAGGTGGTGGAGGAGGCCGCGGGCATCCAGCAGGCCATTGGCCAGCTCAACGCGGCGGTGAAGCGCGTGGAGGCCCGGCAGAAGAAGGAGGAGGAGAAGAAGGGACGGCGGGGCGGTGCCGCGGCCGCGGCCAACGCCGCGCTGGGCATCAACACCGACCACCTGCTGGCGCAGATGCGCTTCATGATTCAGACGAAGCGCCGGGCCATTGGCGACGTGGAGGATTTCCGCTCGCGGCGGCTGACGGAGCTGCGCAACCAGTTGTCCGAGCAGCGCGTCATCTATTCGCCGCAGCACCCCATCATCACCGACCTGGAGCAGCGCATCTCCTCGCTCCAGGAGGATTCGCCGCAGTTGATTGCGCTGCGCTCGGAGATGACGGAGCTCATCAACGAGTACGTGCGCAACGGCGGTGACCCGGGTGAGCTGGAGTCCGGGCTGGCGACGGCGGCCATGGGCGGCGCGACGTTCGGCGGGCCGGCCACGTCGGATGACCCGGAGGTGTCGGTGGCGGCGGACCGGGTGCGCATGCTGGTGATGCGGCACCAGGAGAAGATGCGGCGGTTGGACCAGGCGCGCACGGAGCTGGAGATTTCCCGCGCGTCCATGAAGCACCGCTTCAGTGTCCTGTCGCCGCCTACCTTCCCGGAGCGGCCGTCCAAGCCGAAGGTGAAGCTCATCGTCGCCGCGGGCGTGGTGGGCGGAATCGGCATGGGCATCTTCGCGGCGCTGGCGCTGGACATCATCCGCCGGCGCATTCTGGAGAAGTGGCAGGTCGAGCGGATTCTGAAGCTACCCGTGCTGGCGGAGCTGGAGCGGCGCTGAACAGCGCGCTCGGGGGTGCATGTCGTGACATCGTGGACGTGGCTGGACGTGGCGCTGTGCGTGGCGCAGCTTCCCGTGGCGGTGGCGTGTGGCTATCTGCTGTCCCTGACGCTGCTCTCCTATCGGCCCCAGCCGCCGACGACGCGCATCGGGCCGCGGAAGTTCGACATCATCATCCCCGCGCACAACGAGGAGCTGGGCATCGCCCGGACGGTGAAGAACCTGTCCGAGGTGGACTACCCGGCACACCTGCGGCGCATCATCGTGGTGGCGGACAACTGTTCCGACGCGACGGCGCAGAAGGCGCGCGAGGCGGGCGCCTTCGTCCTGGAGCGGCAGGACACGACGAAGCGGGGCAAGGGCTACGCGCTGGCCCACGCCTTCGAGTTCAGCCAGCAGGACGGCTTCGCCGAGGCGGTGGTGGTGGTGGACGCGGACACGGTGGTGTCGCCCAACCTGCTGACCGCCTTCGCGAAGCGCATCGAGGGTGTCGAGGGTTCGAAGGCCGGAGCCGAAGGGGCGCACGCCATGCAGGCGCACTACGGGGTGATGAACCCCACGGCGTCCTGGCGCACGCGGCTGATGACCATTGCCCTGGGCATGTTCCACAAGGTGCGCTCACAGGGCCGCGAGGCCCTGGGCGTGTCGTGCGGCCTGCGCGGCAACGGCATGTGCTTCACGCACCACGCGCTGGCCAAGGTGCCGCATGACGCCTTCAGCGTGGTGGAGGACCTGGAGTACGGCATCCGCCTGGCCCGCAACGGCTTCCGCGTGCACTACGTCTGGGAGGCGGACGTGCTGGGGGAGATGGTGTCCGCGGAGAAGCAGAGCCGCTCGCAGCGTCAGCGCTGGGAGGGTGGCCGCGCGCAGATGCGCAAGCTGCACGGGTGGCCGCTGCTGAAGGACGGCCTGCGGAAGAGGGATGGCACGCTGTTGGACATCGCCATGGACGTGCTGGTGCCGCCGCTGAGCCAGTTGGTGCTGGCGGCGGTGGGTTGCGCGGTGATGGCCGGGGCGTTCGCCTGGTGGTCCCACAACCCGATGCCATGGGCGCTGGGCGTGGCGGGCTTCAGCGTGGCCAGCCTGGGGGCGTATGTCCTGCGCGGCTGGTGGGTGTCTGGCGTGGGCGTTCGCGGCCTGCTGGACCTGGCCTGGGCGCCTGTCTACGTGGTGTGGAAGGTGTGGCTCATGCTGCGCGGCCCCGGCGCGGAGAAGCGCGGCGAGTGGGTGCGGACCTCGCGTGAGGGCGAGAACCGGTAGCGGGCGGCGTACACGAAACTCAAGTTGGACTTGAGTTTCGTGCAGTCGAGCGTGGCGACTTGCACGAAACTCAAATTGGACTTTAGTTTCGTGCGTGGGAACGGCACGACGCGGCCAGCCAGATTGGGACCGGCTCTTCGACATCGTCGCGGGGCAATCGGGCCTGTTCACGGCGCAGCAGGCACTGGAGGCGGGGTATTCGCCGCAGGTGCTCGCCCACCATGTGGGGGCCGGGAGGTTCCACCGTGTGCGCCGTGGCATCTACCGGCTGGTGCATTTTCCGGCCGGTGAGCATGAGGACTTGGTCGCCGTCTGGCTCTGGTCCGAGCAGCAAGGTGTGTTCTCCCACCAGACGGCCCTGGCGCTCCACAACCTGTCGGACGTCCTGCCTTCACGGATGCACCTGACGCTGCCAGCCGCGTGGAGACAACGCCGGTTCCGCGCCCCCGCGGGCACCGTGCTCCACCATGCCGACGTTGGCGAAACGGAGCGCGTCTGGTTCGGTCCCATCCCAGGGACTTCGCCGCGCAGAACGCTGCTGGACTGCGCAGCGGCGCAGGTCTCACCCGACCTGCTGAATCAGGCCATCGCGCAGGCCCTGTCACGCGGGCTCATTCTCACGTCAGACCTGGCGGGTATTCAGAGTGCGGCCCAACGTCCCTAGGACGCCTCCGCATGCCCCCTCGCAGGTACACGAACGCCGCGGGCTTCAAGCACGCGCTCGAACAGCGCCACCGGCACCGCCAGCCGTCGCGATGCGTACGCGCTCGCGACCTGCTCTGACACCGTGTCGTGCTGCATCCAGCGCAACCCTGGCGTCCCCGAAGCGTGCGGCCTCACGGCGAGCGAAGCCGCCATGTACATGGCAGGCGTCAAGACAGCCATGGACGAGGCCGCCAAGGAAGAAGAGGCACCCGTCATCTGGGACGACGCCCACAACGGGGACCTTCCCGAATGGCGGCGCGAGTGCATTCGGTTCTACGGCGACTGCAAGACGGAGCCTGGGTGGACGGGCCCTTGCTACGAGTGCCTACGCCGCTGCGAGGCCCAAGAAGAGTGGCCCGTGTCGATGTGCAAGCCCGGAAGAAAGACGCGGAGGAAGTAATGGACGACAGCCCCGACTGGGACCCGGTGCGCGCCCTCGCACATGGCGTGTTGAACCAAGGCATCCCGCTGGAGTTGACGGATGACGTGCGGAGCTTGCTCAGGCGCACCGCGCGAGAGGTTGCCATCAGCGACGCGGACACCGCGCTACAGACCCAAGCGGGCGCAACGGAACTTCTGCGGGAAGCCATGCGCCGAATCAAGGATGGCTCCTGGCGCCTGATGCGTGCGCTTCACCGCATGTACCAGCATAAGCGCGCGGGTGACTTCGACAGCGCCCGCCAGGAAATGAGAGAGGTGCTCGCCGAAGAAGTGGTGCCCTTCTACCGCGACGTTGCAGCCGGGCAACTCGAAGACCTCGACGACGAGCCGTAACGACGACGGGAGCGAGACTGAAGCCGCGCCACCGTCGTGCTCAGGAACCACCGCCACCAACACGGGGCGGCGCCACCCTGCCGCACGCCGCGGCAGGCCGCTCCGAGTCCCGCGCCACCGTCAAGGCCGCGCACAACGTCAGCGATGGAAGGACGGGCGCAGTTGCGCAGGCTGTCTTGCATGAGACTCGAGTTGGACTTTAGTTTCGTGTGTAGGAATGGCGCGGCGCGGGCAGCCGATGCGGCTTGAGAGGAGGCAACGCGGATGGGCGTGCGTAGCAAGGGACGACGTATGCTCCACCGGGAAGGCCGCCTCTTCATCTGGTGGGTGGACGCAGCGGATGGACCGGAAAAAGTCCTGCACGTCATCGCGGACGACAAGCGGTTCCACGTCCAGTATCCGCTGGAGCAACCCGCCGAGGAGGGCGTCCTGGCCGTCCACGGCCGGGAGTTTCCAGGACTCCCAGACGCAGGCAGCGGCTGGATTCGAGTGCGAGTCCCCACCTGGGACTCCACCGCCGTGGGCCCCGGCTTCGTTCGCCGCCTCATCGACTGGGCGTTGACGCCGGACAAGCCGCTCCTTCGGGTGGATTGGCGCGGCAAGCCCAAGGAAGGCGACGATGCCCCTTCCATTGACCTACCAGACATCATCCAACGCCCTCTTCATCGAACGCGGCGATGACCTCGGCATCGTGATGCGCGGATGCAGCTCGGACCTGGTCGCGGGCGATGCCATCACGTGAGGTATCGAGCGTTGCCAACAGCTCTCGATGTCCACCGGTGTCGACCGGCCTGCTCCTTCAACGGCTCGGGTTCAACACGGAGGCCCCGGAAATTCTCGACGTGGCGATTGCCTAGTCAGCCCACCCGGACCCGCTCTAGGGGCTGTCCCTGATTAGCGCAGCCAAAGAAGCATGGATGCGACGTGCAGGACGGCGAGGTAGCTCGTCGCCGTCTTGTCATAGCGGGTGGCGACGGCCCGAAAGCGCTTGAGATCGTGGAAGAAGCACTCCACCCGGTAGCGCATCCGGTACAGGGTGCGGTCTAACGGCAACGCCCGCTTACGGCTCGGGTTTGAATGGATGACAGGCTTCATCCCGAGCTTTCGAACGTTGGCGCGGATGCGGTCGGCGTCATAGCCGGTATCCGCAATGAAAGCGGCGCCCTCGGCGTGCACCATAAGTTCTTCGGCCATTGTGGACTCGTGCTGCTGGCCGGGCGTCAGCGCGACGTGGAGCGGCTTACCTCCCGTCGTAGTGACGGCGTGAACTTTCGTTGAAAAACCTCCTCGAGAACGCCCCAAAGCATTGCTTCGGATCCCCCTTTTCCGCCCGCGGCGTCCTGATGCGCCCGGACGACCGATGCGTCAGCAAGGGAGCCAAGCTCATCCACATCGAGCCGCAGCGCCTTGAAGATGGCTTCCCAGCGCCCAGTCTTCGTCCAGCGATGGAACCGATTGTAGACCGTCTTCCAGTGACCGAACCGCTCGGGCAAATCCCGCCATTGCACCCCGGTCTTCACCCGCCACACCACGGCGTTGATGAAGTCACGGTCCCCTCGCTTCGAGCGAGGGCCCGTCCTGGAGCCCAGCAGGGGCTCGATGCGGCTCCACTCGACATCGCTCAGTTCATGTCGGCGCACAGCCCGCGTTGATCATGCCTAGCGCCAGGCAGCAACTCCGATTGAGGCCCTGCCCCAACGTGCCAGAAAGGCCGGCACGCCGGGTCGACTCTCGAACACGAGATCAGGGACAGCCCCTAGCCCCGGCATCCTGGTGCGCGATTGATGCTGGAACCGTGATGAAGAGGCGAGGCGCCCATGACGTTCGCCACGAGCGCTCTCTGGAAGATGGCCACCTCTTGTTCCTCCGAGGTGGCCCACGATGCATTCCGTCGCTCGCAGTGTGCTGTGCGTCTTCCTGCTGTTGTTCGCCCATCCCTCCCGGGCCCAACCCGATGCCGGCGGACATCCGAACACCAGCACCATCATCGGGACGGTGCGTAACGCATATCGGCGCGTTCCCGTCGCCAATGCTGTCGTGACCGCGAGTTCCCCCAACCTCCAGGGGGAATTGAGAGTCTCGACCAATGCACAAGGGAGCTACCGCATCCCGCAGCTCCCACCGGGTGAGTACACGCTCACGTTCGAGAAGGAAGGGTTCAAGCCCTACACACGCTCGGCCATCCAACTGCGTCTCGACCGGACCATCCGGGTCGACGTGGAACTCCTCTCAGCTCTACCCGCGGAGCTGGTAGGTGTCGTCGGCGCTCCACCGACCATCGACGTGGGCTCCACGACCATGGGCGTGAACGTGGATCAGGAGTTCATCAAGCGCATCGCCGTCGCCCGTCCGGGCGGCCGGACTGGCGCGACCCGCGTCTACGAGCCCCCCAACGCGATGAGCCGCCCCCACGGTGTGTCCCTCAACGGTCCACCGGCGTCCACCCTGCCCTCGCAGCCACTGGGCCGTCCGGGCCCCCCGAAGCCTCAGAGCGCGCCTCGGTTCGTCGGCAGGGACGTCGAGCCTCCTGCACCCGCAGTGGCGCCCGCGCCGGTCTCCCCCTTCCACATGTACTTCCAGGGGTACGGCGTCAATCCCACCATCAACACGGAGGAGGAGCGCTTCTCCACCTTCTCCGTCGACACGGATTCCGCGTCGTACACGCTGACGCGGGCCTACCTGGAGCGCGGCAGCCTTCCCAACGAGCAGGCCGTCCGGGTGGAGGAGTTCGTCAACACCTTCGACTACGGCTACGCGCACCAGGGCAGCGCGCCCTTCAGCGTCCAGGTCGAAGGCTTCCCGTCTCCCGTTCGCAAGGGCTACCACGTGGTCCACGTCGGCGTGAAAGCGCGGGAGGTCAGCCGCCCGCAGCGCAAGCCGAGCCACCTCGTCTTCGTCATCGACGTGTCCGGCTCCATGAACCTGGAGAACCGGCTGGGCCTGGTGAAGCGCGCACTGCACCTGCTCGTGAACGAGCTGGATGAGCGCGACCAGGTCTCCATCGTCGTGTACGGCTCCACCGCGCGCCTGGTGCTGGAGCCCACCAGCGCCGTGCACGCACACATCATCCGCGCAGCCATCGACAGCCTGCACACCGAGGGCTCCACCAACGCCCAGGCGGGCCTGGAGATGGGCTATTCGCTCGCGGCCTCCCACCTCGTGGAGGGCGGCATCAACCGCGTCATCCTCTGCTCGGACGGCGTGGCCAACACCGGGCTCACGGATGCCAACAGCATCTGGGAGCGCATCCGTGCGCGCGCGGCGAAGGGCATCACCCTGTCCACCGTCGGCTTCGGCATGGGCAACTACAACGACGTGCTGATGGAGCGCCTGTCCCAGGTGGGTGAGGGCAACTACGCCTATGTGGACCGGATTGAAGAGGCGCACCGCATCTTCGTGCGCGACCTCACCGGCACGCTCCAGGTGGTGGCCAAGGACGTGAAGCTCCAGATGGAGTTCGACCCGAAGGCCGTGTCCCACTACCGCCTGCTTGGCTACGAGAACCGCATGCTCACCAAGGAGCAGTTCGCCGATGACCGCGTGGACGCGGGTGAAATCGGCGCGGGCCACGCCGTCACCGCGCTCTACGAGGTGAAGCTGACCGAGCCCTCCGCGTCCTTCGGCACGCTGCGCATCCGCTACAAGGCGCCGGAGGGTGGGGACTCGAAGCTCATCGAGAAGCCCCTGCCGTCGAGCGTCCTCCGTCCCGCCTACGGCCGCGCAGCGCCGCCCACGCGGCTGTCCTATGTGGCCGCCGCCTTCGCGGAGAAGCTGCGCGGTTCCTACTGGGTGCGCCCGCTGACCTATGACGCCCTGTTCTCCTTCTGGGAGGAAATCGGTCAGCCGCTGAAGGCCCGCGATGACGTGGCGGAGCTGGGCGCCCTCATCCAGAAGGCCCGCGCCCTGGACCACCGCGAGGACCGCTTCGAGGCCTTCGCGCCCGTGAGCACCATGGACTTCGACCGCGTGCCCACCCTGCCCTGAGCCCCGCGCCCGCGCCTGGCGCGGTCCTTTCGCCAGGCGCGAGCGGCTCCCATTCCTCAGGGCACTGAGTCCAAGCCGGCAGCGAACAGCACCGAGGCCTCCGCCAGCGGGGCACCCAGGGCGCTGGCTCGCTGCGAGCTGGCCTCGCGATCAGGTAGGAACAGCTCCATGACGACCTGGATGAGTGGAGTCTGCGAAACGAACGGCATCAACATCCACTACCTCCGGACCGGAGGTGCCAACCCTCCCGTCGTTCTGCTCCATGGACTGATGGGGAACGGCGCCTGCTGGACTCCCCTGGCGCGTGTGCTCGAAGGTCAATTCGACGTCGTCATGCCCGACGCCAGAGGGCACGGCGGTTCGAGCACGCCGCACCACGGCTACCGGTACGACGACCACGCGAACGACGTCGTGGGCATCATCCGCGGTCTGGAGCTCTCTCGTCCGGTGCTGCTTGGCCACTCGATGGGCGGAATGACCGCCGCAGTGGTGGCGAGTCGAGGGACGGGGGGCCTCCGCGGCCTCATCCTGGTCGACCCGACATTCTTGAGCCCCGAGCGTCAACGCGAGGTGCGCGACAGCGACGTCGCCGACCAACACCGCTGGGCCCTCGGCTTGCACAAGTCTGACCTCGTTGCACAGGCCCGAGCCCGCAACCCGCATCGCTCGCCCGAAATCATCGACCTTCTTGCCGAGGCGAGACTGAACACCCGCCTGGGCGCCTTCGACGTTCTCACGCCGCCCAACCCCGAGTATCGCGACGTGATGAGCGCGATTGGCGTCCCGACCCTCCTCGTCATTGGAGACCGCAGCCCCGTCGTCACGCTCGAGATGGCAATGGGACTGCGGAGCCTCAACCCACGTGTGCGAATCGAACAGGTACAGAACGCCGCCCACGGTCTTCCGTTTGACCAACCCGAGCGACTGGGAGCCGTGGTCGTGCAGTTCTTGCGCGAGCTGCCCTAAAGAAATTCTCCAACCAATCGCGCAGCCAGAAGCCCTCGGCGAGGCAGCCTGCCTTGCAGAGGGCTTCCTGTGGCGAGAGGTCCAGCGGCCGCCAGGTGCGCAGCTTCGCCAGGGCCCTTGCCCTCGGCGATGAGCGTGATGGCCAGAAGGCGACGGAAGTGGCGAGCGTCGCGTGTCTGCCGCAGCGCCCACTCCAGCTTCCGCCTGTCGTCTGCCGTCAGCCCCAGTTCGGCAGGGCTCCTTGCCGGTCGCATCCCCCAGAAGTTGTGCATGCTTCTGGCGACCTACTTAAGAGCACCGCGAGGACCGCTTCGAGGCCTTCGCGCCCATGAGCACCATGGACTTCGACCGCGTGCCCACCCTGCCCTGAGCCCCGCGCCCGCGCCTGGCGTGATGCCCCGCCATGCCGGGGCACCTCCGCCAGGCGCGAACGCAAGCTCCCGTCAGGGCGCTGTATCCAGCCCCGCCGCGAAGAGCACCGAGGCTTCAGCGAGCTTCACCGTCTCCTGCTGCTTCAGGTGAAGCACGCGCATGTCCTTGAGCGAGCGGAACGCGTCCAGTAACTCCAGGATGCCTCCGCGCCCCTCGCGGTAGGCGTCCTCGGCCATCCGGCGCACCGTGGGCAGCCGCTCCACCACGTCGTGCTCCAGCCGCGCCAACGCGCCCTTGCGACCCTCCAGGACGGCGTGAGCCCGGGACAGCTCCGCGCGGGCCTCGGCCAGCTCCGCTTCCAGTGCGCGGGCCTCGGCCTGCATCTCCGCGGACGCGCGGGCGACGGCGCCCTGGTTCCGGTCGAAGAGCGGCAACGGCAGTCCCACGCCCACCAGGGCGATGGTGCTCTGCTCGTTCCGGGTGAACATGACACCCGCCGCCACGGACGGCACTGGCAGCCGCTCCCTGCGGGCCACGTCCAGACCGCCTCGTGCCACGGCCTGCCGCGCGCGCGCCGCCACCAGCGACGGCCGACGCTGCTGGGCGGACTCCCACAGGAGTGGCAGGTCCGGCAGGGATTCGGTGGTCCGCAACGAGCCCTGCGCCTTCGGGTGCCACCCTTCCATGCCGAGCAACGCGGCCAGCCGTCCGGAGGCGTCGGCCACGTTGACGCGAGCGTTCAGCACCTCCACCTCCAGCGCGCGGCTCTCCACCTCGATGCGCTCCACGTCATACCGGCTGGAGTCACCCGCCGCCGCCCGGCCCTTCACCACCTTCTCCACGCGCCCCAGGTCCACCGCCGTCTCCTCCAGCACGCGCAGTTCCTCCTGGTTCGTCAGCAGCGCCGCGAAGGCCTCGCGCACGGCCAGCGCGCGCTCCGCCAGTGAGGCTTTCACGCGCGCCTGCTCGGCGGACACGTTGCGCTCCGCCAGCTCGCGGCGCACGCCGCGCTGCCCGAAAATCATCAGGGGCTGCTCCAGCGACAGCTCGTGCACCACCGACGAACCGGTGTTCACGCCCGCAGCCAGGAGCTGCGTGCCGTAGCTGAACGAGGGGTTGGGCAGGATGCTCGCCTCGACGCGGTCCGCCGCCGCCACGTCAATGCGCGAGCGCTCCGCCGCGGCCCACGGGCTGCGCTCGTCCAGCAACGACAGCGCCTGCTCCAGCGTGATGTGCTCCGGAGGCGCCACCTCAGACCGCCGCTGCTCCTGAGTGAGCAGGTCCGGTGATGTCGCCTCGGACCGCGTCCGCTCCTGCGTGAGTCGCTCCGGCGACGGCGTATCGGCCTGCACGGCCCGAGCAGGCCCGGCCATCAACAGACACAACACACCCCATGCGGTGAAGTGCCTCATTCCGTCACCTCCGCCTCGCCCTGATCGCCTTCCGACACCAACGACAGCCATGGATCTCCCTCTGTGCTGAAACCTCGCTTGGCGCCGCATGGCTCCGTCTCCGGCACCGCCCAGTGGGCACGCACCGGCATGAAGCGCTTCAGGCCTCCGTTCGCTGAACGCACACCGCTTCGCAGAACGGGTCCAAAGACGGTGTCGCGCCGAAGAGCATCGATGCTCCAGCGGTGCCGGGCCTTTCGGCCCGCCATGCCGCGCCGTGCACCACCACCCGCGGACACCACGCCCGGAGGAAACCTCCGGACTCTCGTCCCAATGAAGCGCCTCATGCCGCCACCTCCCCCTGACGCCAGTGACCACCGGCGAGTCCTCCGAACCGCGCCTCACCACCGCGCGCGCCTGGCTGCCACGCCACTGACGCCCGCTGGGCGCCCGTCCCATTGAAGCACCTCACGCCGCCACCCCCGCGGTGCCCTGCTCCGGGCCGTGCCCCTTCGGCCCGATGTGCTCCACACCGGAGTCCAGGTCCTCGTCCTCGTCGTCGCGCGAGCCCGTGGACGCGACGTGCTTCCCCACGATGACGGAGTAGAAGGCCGGCAACGCGAACAGCGACACCAGCACCGCCGTCACCAGTCCACCGATGATGACCACCGCGAAGGGCCGCTGCGTCTCGCTGCCCGCTCCGCTGGAGAGCGCCGCCGGCATCAACCCCAGCATCGCCAGCAGCGCCGTCATCAGCACCGCACGGAAGCGACTGGACGCGCCCGCCGGCAGCGCTGCCTCCAGGGACTCACCCGCCTTCCGCCGGTCATCCACCGCGCTCACCACCAGCAACGACGCCAGACACACCTGCCCCAGCAGCGTGATGAAGCCCACCGCCGCGCTCACCGACAACGGGATGCCCGTGACGGCCAGCGCCAGCACGCCGCCGCACATGGCGAAGGGCGCCCCCGCCAGCACCGCGCTCGCGCTCCGCATGGAGCCCAGCGCCGCGTAGAGCAACGCGAACACCACCAGGAAGGAGATGGGCACGATGACCGCCAGCCGGCCCAGTGCGCGCTCCTGGTTCTCGAACTCGCCGCCCCACTTGAGGAACGTGCCCTCCGGCACCGTCACCTCGCGCTCCACGGTGGCCATGGCCTCCTGGATGATGGAGCCCATGTCGCGCCCCTCCACGTTGAACTTCAGCGCCAGGGTGCGGCTGTTCGCCTCGCGGTTGATGCTCGCGCGGCCCAGCGCCTTCTCCAGCCGCGCCACCTCGCGCAGCGGGACGTGTCCGCCACTGGAGGTGGGCACCAGGATGCCGCCGATGCGCGCCTCGTCGTCACGCTCCGTGCCCGGCAGGATGACGCGCACCGGGACGGGCCGCTCCTGCTCCCACAGCTCCGTCACCACCCGGCCGCCCAGGGCCGTCTCCACCAGGTCCTGCGCGGTGGACACGTCGATGCCGGCACGCGCCAGCGCGGGACGGTCCAGCACCACCTGGAGCTGCGGCACGCTGGAGTCGCGGTAGAGCCCCAGGTCCACCACACCCTCCACGTTCTGCAGCGACGTGACGGCCTGCTCCAGCGTGCCGCGCATGGCCGCCAGGTCCGTGCCGAAAATCTTCAGCACCACCTTGCCGCGCACGCCGCTGATGGCCTCCTCCACGCTGTCCTTGATGGGCTGCGAGAAGTTGAAGCTGACGCCCGGAATCTCCAGCAGCGAGGCGCGCATCTCCCGCACCAGCCGCTCCTTGTCCCAGCCCTTGCGCCACGTCTCCTCGGGCGTGAAGCGGACGAACGTCTTGCCCATGTTGACGGCCTCGTTGTCCGTGCCGTCCTCCGGGCGCCCCTGCTCGACGAGCACCTCCTTCACCTCCGGGAAGTCCAGCAGCCTGCGCCGCACCTCCAGGAGGATGTCCGCGCCCTTGCCCAGGGAGATGCTGGCCGGCATCTCCACGAAGATGTTGATGTCGCCCTCATCCAGCTCCGGCAGGAACTCACTGCCCACCCGCGAGCCCACCACGCCGGTGAAGAGCACCAGCGCCGCCATGCTCGCGAACACCAGCGGCTTGCGCGGCATCAGCCACGTCACCGCGCGGCCGTAACCTTCCCGCAGGGTGGTGAGCAGCTTCGGCTCCTTCACCTCCGCGTCCTTCGGCCGCAGCAGCAGCGCGCACAGCGCGGGCACCACCGTCAGCGCGAAGACGAGCGCGCCCACCAGCGCGAAGCTGTACGTCAGCGACAGCGGCCGGAAGATGCGGCCCTCCACGCGCTCCAGGGTGAAGACGGGGATGAGCGCGGCGATGATGATGGCCATCGCGAAGAACGTCGGCCGCGCCACATCCAGCGCCGAGCGCAGGATGAGCCCCAGCATCTCCTTGCGCCGCCGGGGCCGCTGCACCCCCGCCTCGTGCAGCACGTTCTCCACCAGCACCACCGCGCCATCCACCAGGATGCCGAAGTCGATGGCGCCCATGGAGATGAGGTTCGCGGGCAGGCCCACCATCTTCAGGCCGATGAAGGCCGTCAGCAGCGCCAGGGGAATGACGGACGCGACGATGAGCGAGCAGCGCAGGCTGCGCAAGAACAGCCATGCCACCGCCACCACCAGCAGCGCGCCGTGCAGCAGGTTGTGGTGCACCGTGGACAGCGTGTGCCCCACCAGGTCGTTCCGGTCATAGAAGGCCTCGATGCGCATGCCCCTGGGCAGCACCCGCGAGTTCAGCTCCTCCACCTTGGCGTGCACGCCCTCCAGCACCGTGCTGGGGTTCTCTCCCCGGCGCAGCAGGACGACGCCTTCGGTGACGTCCATGTCCAGGTTGTGGCTCACCGAGCCGCGACGCGGCGTGTGAGACGCCACCACCCGCGCCACGTCGCCCACCGTCACCGGCGTGCCGTCCTCGCTCTTGAGGACGATGCTCTGCACGTCCTGCGCGCCGCGCAGGTAGCCGACACCGCGGATGAGCAACTCCTGGTCGCCCTGGCGCAAGAAGCCGCCGCCCACGTTGCGGTTGGAGCGCTCCAGCGCCTCGGTGACGTCCGCCAGCGTCAGCTCGTGCGCGAGCAGCCGCGACGGGTCCACCTGGACGTGGAACTCCTTGAGGAAGCCGCCCAGGCTGAGCACGTCCGCCACGCCGGGCACCTGGCGCAGGTGCCGCGCGATGTTCCACTCCATCTCCGAGCGCGTCTCGGTGAGGGTGTGCCGGTCGCTCAGCACGCGGAACTGGTAGATTTTGCCCAGCGGCGTGGCCTCGGGCGCCAGCCGCACGTCCGCGCCGTCCGGCATGTCCGCGTTGGACATGCGCTCCCCGACGATGGTGCGAGCCTTGAACGGGTCCACGCCGTCATCGAAGGTGAGGAAGATGAGCGACAGCCCGAAGAGGCTCTCGCTGCGCATCTGCACCATGCCCGGCGTGCCGTTGAGCACACGCTCCAGGGGCACCGTCACCTGCCGCTCGATTTCCTCGGGCGCCAGCCCAGGCATCTGCGCGATGACATTCACTTGGAGGTTGGTGACATCCGGAAACGCCTCCACGGGCGTTTCGAGATAGGCCTTCACACCGAAGAGGCCGATGCCCAGCGTCAGCAACAGGACGGGCAGGCGGCTTCGGACACAGAACGCGATGAGTGTTCGCAGCATGGGTAGGTGTCCTCGCCGCGCCTAGAGGAGCTGGTCCGCCGCGCCATCCAGCAGCAGCGCGCCCCGGGTGACGACCGGGTCCCCCGGTGACAGGCCCGCGATGACCTGCACCCGTCCCTCCACCGGCTGCGCCACGACGACGGGCCGCCGCTCGAAGGTGCCCGCGTCCTGCTGCACGTACACCACCGAGTCCTTGCCGTTGCGCAGCAGCACCGCCTCCACCGGCAGCGTCAGGCTGGCGTCCGGCGAGTCGATGCGCACGCGCCCGAACATGCCGGGCCGCAGGCTCTGCTCCTGCGTGTCCAGGGTGATGCGCACCGGCGCCGTCCGCGAGCCGCTCGCCACCACCGCGCCCACCGAGTCCACCTTCCCCTCCAGCGGCGCGTGCACCGACGGCATCGTCACCCTTACCCGCGCGCCCTCACGCACCAGCGGCAGGTCGCGCTCGAACACGTCCGCCATCACCCACAGCGCCGAAGGGTCCCCCACCTCCACCAGCACGTCCCCGCCCGGCTGCACGGCGATGCCCTCCGCCGCGCTCCGGCCCAGCACCGTGCCCGCCATCGGCGCGCGCAGCACCACGGTGGTGCCGCTGCCCGTGCCCACGAAGCCCACGGACGCCTGCGCCCGCGCCAGCTCCGCCCGCGCCTCCGCCAGCCGCGTCTCCGCGGACAGGCGCTCACGCTCCGTCGTGACGCCCTGCTCGAACATGCGCGCCTCGCGCTCGAAGGCGGACTGGGCCTCGCGCAGCGCCGCCGTCGCGGTGGCCACCGCCGTGCGCGACGCCGCGGCCTCCGGGCAGTCCAGCGTCACCAGCGCGTCGCCCGGCTTCACCGTGTCGCCCGTGCGCACGTGGACGCTCACCACCCGGCCCGCCAGGGGCGCCACCAGCCGCGACAGCGCCCCGTCCCGGAAGGCCACGCGCGCGGGGGCCTGGAGCGCCGCGCTGCTGGCGTCCGCCTTTACCGGAGTGACGGTGATGAAGGCCCGCGAGGCCTCGGCGAGCTGCACCACGCCTTCCTTCAGGGGGGCGGGCGCGGCGCGCTCAGCGGAAGCGGAGGGGGTGCCCGCGCCCGAGCAGGCGGCGGAGAAGGCCCAGAGGCCAAGGAGCAGGGTCCTGTTCATGCCCCAGCCCCTGGGCAAGTCCCGGTCCATCGCGCCTGATGTTCAACCCACGAGAATCATTGAGGACGGCGATGCTCAGCGAGCAGGCGGAACTGGTGCTTATTGAACCACCTGTGCACTTTCGCCACAGTGCCCGGCGTGCGCATCTCCACGAAGCTGGGCCTGGGCCTGACACTGACGAGCGCCGTCATCCTGGGCGCTTACGGCTACAGCCAACTCCAGAAGGAGGAGCACGACCTGCGGACGGCCACCGAGCAGGCAGCGCGGCTGTTGGCCACGGCGCTCCAGGTGGCCATGGAGAACGCGCTGCGGGACGGGCAGGCGGCGGACGTGAACGAAATCCTCGAGTCGTTGGACCACCGGGACCCGACCGTGGACGTCTTCGTCTTCGACGCCCAGGCCGTGCCGGTGGTGCGCTCCCCGGGCAGTTCGCAGACGCTGCACCTGGTGGAGGATGCCTCCCGGCGGGTGCTGAAGACGCACCACTCCCTCACCCACTTCGCGGGCCCCGAGAAGCTGTCGCACCTGCTCATCGTCCTGCCCCTGCACAGCGACGACAGCACCGTCGTGGTGGGGGCGCTCGCCGTGGTGAAGCCGCTGGACGGGCTGCGACAGGACCTGGAGTCCACCAGCCGCGCCACCGTGCTGTCGGTGCTGACGCTCATCACTGGCATCTCCCTGGTGGGCTGGCTGCTGCTGATGCTCTACCTCCAACGTCCCCTGGAGCGCGTGGTGGGCGCGATGCGCGCGGTGCGCGGCGGCGACTTCACGGCCACCGTGACGCCCGGCAGTGACGACGAGGTGGGCGAGGTCGTCCACGCCTTCAACGGCATGGTGAAGGAGCTGGGCGAGGCGCGGCAGCGGCTGTCGGCCGAGGCCGAGTCACGGTTGGCACTGGAGGCGGGCCTGCGGCGCGTGGACAAGCTGGCCGCCGTGGGACAGTTGTCCGCGGGGCTGGCACACGAAATCGGCTCCCCCCTGCTCATCCTCAATGGACGGGCCCAGGCCCTGGCCGCGCGCGCCGACCTGCCCGACGACGTGCGGCGCAACGCGCGCATCCTGGTGGAGCAGTCGGAGCGCATCGAGCGCATCGTCCGCCAGCTCCTGGACCTGGCCCGCCGCAAACCGTCGAAGCTGGAGTCCCTGGACGCGCTCGCCTCCGTGCGCGCGGTGGTGGAGCTGCTGGAGTTCGACGCGCGCAAGCGCGACGTCCGGTTGACATTCCATTCCGAGGAGCCGCTCCCTCGCGTGCTGGCGAACGGAGACGGGCTGCAGCAGGTGGCGCTCAACCTGCTCACCAACGCGCTGCGCGCCACGCCCCGAGGCGGCGAGGTGCGGGTGACGCTGGCGCCGTCCACCTTCCAGCCCGCCCCCGGCCTGCGCGAGCGCCATGGCGTGCGCCTGTCCGTGGAGGACACCGGCGTGGGCATGGATGACGCGGCGCTGGAGCGCTTCTTCGAGCCCTTCTTCACCACCTGGAGCGCCCACGGCGGCACGGGCCTGGGCCTGCCGGTGGTGAAGGCCATTGTCGCGGAGCACGGCGGCGCCGTGACGGTGACGTCACGCCCGGGACAGGGCACGCACTTCATCGTGCACATTCCTTCCGAGAAGGAAGAAGGAACGGGGGCGGTATGAGCACTCCCAGAAAGCGCCTGCTCATCCTGGATGATGACGCGGGGGTGGTGGACTTCCTCTGCGAATCCCTGGACGCGCGGGGCTACGAGGCGGTGGGGCGCACCTCGCCCGAGGAGGCGCTGGCCCTCTTCGAGCGCGAGTCCTTCGACCTGGTCATCACCGACGTGGAGATGCCCCGCATGCGCGGCACGGAGGTGCTGGAGGCGCTGCTGACGCGCAAGCCGGGCCAGTTGGTGGTGCTCATCACCGCCTTCGGCAGCGTGGAGCTGGCGGTGGCGGCGGTGAAGGCCGGCGCCTGCGACTTCGTCACCAAGCCCTTCAACATCGACGCGCTCGTCCTCACGCTGGAGCGCGCCTTCCGAGAGCGGCAACTGCGCCGCGAAATCGTGCGCCTGCGCGCGGCCGTCCCCGGCGACACGCCCGGCGGGCTGGTGGCTCGCAGCTCCGCCATGCAGAAGGCGCTGGAGGTGTCCCGCCGCGCGGCGCGCAGCGACGCCACCGTGCTGCTCACCGGCGAGACAGGCACCGGCAAGAGCGCCCTGGCGCGCTTCATCCACGAATCCAGCGGCCGGCGCACCCAGCCCTTCCTCCAGCTCAACTGCGCGGCCCTGCCCTCGGGGCTGGCGGAGAGCGAGCTGTTCGGCGCCAGGCGCGGCGCCTACACCGACGCGCGCGAGGACCGGGCCGGCGTCTTCGTGTCGGTCGGCGGCGGGACCCTCTTCCTGGACGAAGTGGGCGAGCTGTCGCTGGAGGTGCAGGCCAAGCTGCTCCAGGCCCTGGAGACGGGACGCGTGCGGCCCCTGGGCTCGAGCACGGAGACACCCGTGCGCGCCCGCGTGCTGGCGGCCACCAACCAGCCGTTGGAGGTGCTGCTGCGTGAAGGCCGCTTCCGCGCGGACCTCTACTACCGCCTCAACGTCATCCGCATCGAGGTGCCCCCGCTGCGCGAGCGGCGCGAGGACATCCTGCCCCTCGTGGACTTCTTCCTCGGGCGCCTGGGCGAGCAGCAGCAGCGCGAGGTGCTGGGCGTGTCCGCCAGCGCGCTGAAACGGCTGCTGGCCCACGCGTGGCCCGGCAACGTGCGCGAGCTGGCCAACCTGCTGGAGCGCGCGGTGGCCCTGGCGGACCACGACACGCTGGTGCCGGAGGACTTCGACCTGCCGGGCGGCGGCGAAAGCGGCCTGACGTCGCTGCTCAGCCACGCCTCGGGAGAAGACGCGCCCCTGGAAGAGGTGGAGCGCGCCTATGTGCGCCGGGTGGTGGAGGCGCAGGGTGGCAACAAGGCCGCCGCCGCGCGCATCCTGGGCATCAACCGGCGCACGCTGTACCGCAAGCTGGACCTGGACGAGTGAGGCCGCGCCTCAGTCCGCCAGCGGCATACCCCAGTCCGGCTGGCCGCGCTCGCCCTTCACCCAGCGGTACACCTCCAGCACCTGCTCCGCCTTCGCCCTCCAGGTGAAGTACTTGAAGATGCGCTCCCGGGCGCGCTCGCCCATGGGGCGGATGACGGACGGGTCCGCGGCCAGCTTCGTCAGCACCTCGCGCACGCGCAGGACGATTTCCTCCGGCGTCCCCATCTGGATGGCGAAGCCGGTGGCCGGGCTCACGATTTCCCCCGGGCCGCCGTAGTCCATGACGATGGGCACCAACCCCAGCGCCATGGCCTCGCACACCACCGCGCCGCCGAACTCGCGCACGCTGGGGAAGCCGAAGATGTGGTTCTTCGCCAGCCGGCCCTGGAGTTCCTGGTGCTTCACCCAGCCGGCGAAGGTGACGCCGGACTCGATGCCCTCGCGCGCCGCCTGCGCCCGGAGGTTGGCCATCTCCTGACCGTCACCGATGTACTCCAGCACCACCTTGCCCTCGCGGATGAGCGGCGCGGCGGCCTCCATCAGCATGGCCATGCCCTTGTACGGCACGAAGCGGCCCACGAAGGCCACGCGCAGGGGCAGCTCCACCGGGCCCTCCGACTTCTCCGTGCCGAAGCGCCGGGTGTCGATGGCGTTCTCCGGCACGTACACCGTCTTGCCCTGCCACTGCCCCGACACCTGCCCCCGCGTGGCGCGCGAGCCGGTGATGATGGCGGACGCGTTCTCCCGCGTGGACTTGTAGAAGGGCATCAGCTTGTAGACGTCACGGATGTAGCTCAGCCACTCCTTCTCCCGCCGCCGCGCGCCGCCAAAGCCCTTGGGCCAGGGCAGACCGCCATTGAGCGGCCCCATGACGAAGGGCACGCCCGCCTTCTTGCACCGCGCCGCCAGCGTGCTGGGCGTGGTGGGGCTGATGGGCGTGTAACGGTGCACCAGGTCGAACTCACCCGCCTCGATGCGCGGGCCGAAGCGGCGCCAGAGCACCTCCTCGAAGTAGTAGTAGGGCAGCGCGCTCAACGCGGTGGCCGTCGTCCAGCCCACCCCCGTCTTTCCCCGCAGCACCTCGCCCACCTTGTCGAGCGGCTTCTCCACCGGCGTGGAGTCCAGCGCGGTGAACTGCGAGCCCTCCTGCACCCCCTGTTTGAGGATGTTCTCCCGGTTGCGGACGTGGGTGACCAGGTGCACGTCCGCCACCTCGGCCAGAGCGCGGTAGAGCGACCAGCCTTCGAGCGGGACACTCACCCAGTCGGGGTTGCACAGCTCGGCAATCAGAAGGACGCGTGGGCGGGGAGCAGGCATACGTGCCACTCCATCTATCCCAACCCGCTCCCCGGATGTAGCCTCCTCCGGGTCTCGATGTACGCACCCGACCGGCCGCCCTACCTGCGCTACGGCGCACTGCTTGCTTTCCTGGTGCTGGCCACCGTGGGCGGCGCCGTCATCCACCCCGTGGTCGCGTTGGCCCCTGTGCTGTGCGTGGGGGTGGTGTGGGTCATCCTGAAGGTGCCGGTGAAGTACCCGGTGTTGGTGGTGACCTGGCTCGTCCTGGCGGTGGACTACGTGCCAGAACGGCCCCAGTCGGGCCTGTGGCCCTCGCCGCTCCACCCGCTGGGCGAGCTGATGTTCGCGCAGCTCAGCTACATCACCAAAATCGGGGCGCTGCGCTTCCCGCTGGTGGACGTGCTCATCCTCGGGTTGATGGGGCTGGCGATGTACCGGCGGGTGACGAAGTCCACCATCGACCCGGAGCCGCTGCCCATGCCCCGGCCGCTCATCGCCGTGGTGGCGCTGTCCCTGGTCGCCATCCTCTGGATGGAGGTGCGCGGCATCGCCCGGGGCGGGGACATCAAGAACTCGCTGTGGCAATGGCACCAGGCCGCGATGATGCCCTTCATCGTGGCGATGTATCACTACGCCATGCGGGGCCCGGAGGACTGGCCCGCCTTCGCGAAGACCATCATCCTGGCGGGCCTCACCAAGTCCGCGGTGAGCACCTACTTCGCCATGGTCGTGGTGCACGAGCTGGGCGTGGAGGTG
This sequence comes from Myxococcus sp. CA005, assembly GCF_006518205.1. Taxonomy (NCBI): domain Bacteria; kingdom Pseudomonadati; phylum Myxococcota; class Myxococcia; order Myxococcales; family Myxococcaceae; genus Myxococcus; species Myxococcus sp. CA005. The sequence continues at coordinate 84,108 of NZ_SRLV01000022.1, forward strand.
GAGTACACCACGTCCCACTCCGACTCGATGACGTTCGTCTTCGCCCTGCTGGTGGCGACGATGCGCTTCATCGAGAAGCCCAAGTCCGCGCACATGCTGCGCGGCCTGGCCATCATCGCCTTCATTGGCATTGGGATGATTTTCAACGACCGGCGCCTGGCCTATGTCAGCTTCGCCGGCTGCCTGCTGGCGGCCTTCCTCATCAACCCGTGGACGCCGCTGAAGCGGTTCCTGGTGCGGACGCTGCCGTTCTTCGCGCCCTTCATCATCGTGTACATCGCGGCGGGGTGGAACTCCGGCTCGTCCGTCTTCGCGCCGGTGCAGACCATCCGCTCGCTGATTGACGGCCAGGGCGGCGAAGGCAACCTGGACTACCGCGACATCGAGAACCTGGACATGATTGCGACGTGGGCCCAGTTCCCCATCCTGGGCACCGGCTACGGGCATGAGTTCCTGGAGCCCATCCCACTGCCGGACATCGCCTTCGTCTTCCCTCAGTACCGCTTCCACCCGCACAACTCACTGCTGGGGCTGTTCGCGTTCGGAGGGCTGCTGGGCTACACGGGCGTGTGGATGTACCTGGCCGTCACCATCTACCTGGTGGTGCGCTCGTATCACCGCACCGACGTCTCGGAGTACCGCGCCGCCGCGCTCATCATCGTGGGACTGGTGGCCACGTACATCAACCAGGTGTTCGGGGACATGGGCATCATCTCGTACATCTGCACGTTCCAGATATCGCTGGCCGTGGCCATGACGGGGAAGCTCGCCGTGCACACCGGCGCGTGGCCCATGCCCCACAGCCGGCTGCTGGGCCCCGCGCCCGCGGCGCCCGTGCCACCACCAGGCGCCATCACCTACCCCAACGAGGACGCCCCATCCTCCGCCGCGAACCCGCGCTGAGCGCGGCGGCTACAGCAGGGTGCCACGGAGGATGAGCTCCGCCGTGGTGAAGTAGATGACCAGCCCGCTGACGTCCACCAGCGTGGCCACGAAGGGCGCGGACGCGCTCGCGGGGTCGAAACCGAGCCGCCGCAGCAGGAACGGCAGCATCGACCCCGCCAGCGTCCCCCACGTCACCACGCCCAACACCGCCAGCCCCACCGTGAGGGCCACCCTGAAGGCGTGCTCGCCGTAGAGGTGGAACAGCACCTGCCAGAGCAGGATGCGCGCCACACCCACCGAGCCCAATACCAACCCCAGTGCCAGGCCGGACAGCAGCTCCCGCCGCAGCACGCGGACCACATCCCGCAGGCGCACCTGCGCCAACGCCAACGCGCGGATGACCAGCGTGGAGGCCTGACTGCCGGCGTTGCCTCCCGCGGAGATGATGAGCGGCACGAAGAGGCTGAGCACCACCGCGCGGGCAATCTCATCCTGGTAGCGCGTCATGGCGGTGGCGGTGAGCATCTCCGACAGGAAGAGCACCAGCAGCCAGCCCGCGCGCTTCTTCAGCATGGCGGGCAGGCCCACCTCCAGGTACGGCGCCCCCAGGGCCTCCGTGCCACCCACCTTCTGGATGTCCTCGGTGGCCTCCGCCTGCACCACGCTGACGATGTCATCCACGGTGACGATGCCCTTCATCAGCCCCTGGTCGTCCACCACGGGGATGGCCGCCAGGCCGTACCGGGCGAAGAGGCGCCCCACCTCCTCCTGGTCCGTGTCCTCCCGCACGCGGATCAACTCCGTGCGCATCACCTCCCGCACCGCCTTGTCCGGCGTGGCCTGGAAGAGCTGGCGCAGGGAGACCACGCCCTTGAGTCGCTGTGCCTCGTCCAGCACATAGGCGTAGTAGACGGTCTCCACCTGCTCGCGGGCCTGCCGGCGCAGGTAGCTGAGGGCCTCGTCGATGCGCATCTCCGGCCGCACGCGGACGAAGCGCGGGTTCATCAGCCCACCCGCTGCGTCCTCGCCGTACGCCAGCAGCGCCCGCACCTCACGCAAGGACGGCGCGTCGAGCAGGGCCAGCCAGGCCTCCCGCGCCTCGGGAGACAGCCGCTGCACGACATCCGCCGCGTCATCCGGCGCCATCGCCCGCAGCCACGTGCCCCGCTCCCCGGGCGAGAGCGCCTCGAGCAGCCCCAGTTGCGCTGGAGCATTCAGGGTGGCGAAGAAGTCCCGCGCGCGCTCGGGCGGCAGCAGGTGGAAACCCTCCACCCGCTCTCGCGCCGACAGCGCCGGCCACGCGTCACGCAGCTCGTCTTCGTGGACCGACTCGGCCTCGGGCTCCATCCGCCTCCCCCTCTTCCGCCAACCCAGGCAGGCGGCCCGGCGGCGTCATGGCGCGGGCTTGCCCGGCTCCACCGGAAGCACGACGTGAAAGGTGCTGCCCATGCCCTGGCTGCCGGGAGACTCCGCCCAGATGCGCCCGCCGTGGCGTTCGACGATGCCCCGCGCAATCGACAGCCCCAGGCCCAGCCCGCCGTAGGAAATCCCGTGCGCGCGGCCGAAACGCTCGAAGATGTTCTCCAGCTTCTCGCCGGGGATGCCCAGCCCGTGGTCCACCACCTCCACGTGCACGCGCCCCGCCTCCTCGCGGGCGGCGAGCCGGATGCGCCCGCCCTCCGGTGAGTAGCGCAGCGCGTTCGACACCAGGTTGGTGAACACCTGGTCCAGCCGCTCGCGGTCTCCCGGCACCACCAGTCCCTCGGGGGCGTCCAGCTCGATGTGCTGGCCTTCGGGCAGCGGCTCGAAGTGCTCGGCCACGTCGCGCAGCAGCGCGCCCACGTCCAGCGACTTCGGCTCCAGGTGCAGCTCGCCCCGCTGGATGCGCCCCACGTCGAGCAGGTTCTCCACCAGCTTCGCCATGCGATTCACGCTGCGGTGGATGCCGTGCAGCGCCTTGTCCACGCCCGGCGCCAGCGTGTCGCCCGCCTTCACCGAGGCCAGGTGCGCATACCCCCGCGCGGCCTGCAACGGCGTGCGCAGCTCGTGCGCCGCCATGGTGAGGAACATGTCCTTCGCCTCACTGGCCGCCCGCAGCGTCTCCACCGCCCGGCGCGCGTCGTCGATGTCCGTCGCCGTGGAGACCCAGCCGGCGAGCTGCCCCTGCTCGTCGCGCTCTGGAATGGTGCGCGTCAGGAACCAGCGGTACTCGCCATCCGCCCGCCGCAGCCGGCACTCCTGCTCCAGCGGGTGGCCCTCGCGCTGGGCTTCCTGCCAGGCGCTCCGAAGGCTGGGAGCGTCCTCCGGGTGCAGGCAGTACAGCGTGTCCTTCCACTTCCGCCCCTGCTCCGGCGACAGCCCCGCGTAGTCCAGCCAGCCCCGGTTGGCATAGCCGATGGTGCCGTCCAGCAGCAGCTCCCAGACGAACTGGGGCATGGTGTCCACCAGCCGGCGGAAGCGCAGCTCGCCCTGCTGCTCCAGCATCCGGCGCTCGCGTGCCCACAACGCGGATTCATGCCGCTGGAGCCGCTGCTGCTGGAGGTACAACCCGACGAAGGCCTCCACCTTCCAGCGCAGCACGTCCGGATGGAAGGGCTTCACCACGTAGTCCGCCGCGCCCACCGCGTAGCCGTGCACCAGGTGGGCTTCGTCGCGGCTGTGCGCGGTGAGGAAGATGATGGGCGTATAGCGGGTGCGCTGGCGCTGGCGGATGAGGCGGGCCGTCTCGAAGCCGTCCACGCCGGGCATCTGCACGTCCAGCAGGATGACGGCGAAATCCTCCCGAAGCAGCCATCGCAGGGCCTCGGGGCCCGAAGACGCCCTCACCAACCGTTGACCCAGCGGCTCCAGGACGGCCTCCAGCGCGAGCAGGTTGGCCGCGTTGTCGTCCACCAGCAGGACACTCGTGGCGAGCGGCTCCAGCCGGGTGAGCGCATGGAACGTGGGTTGCTCGGGCATTTTCACCCGCGATGCCTCCCTTCGTGCCTGCCCCCAGGCAGTCATGCGCCATGGGGGGATGTGGCAACGGGTCCAACCCGCCGTGCCCACGGGTCTCCGCCAGGCGGGCGAACCCAGCGCCCCCCGGTCAGGACGGCCCCATCATGGTGCCGCCCCAGGACGCCCACCAGTCCGCGGAAGGCCCGTACCAGGCCAGTGACGGCCTGGTAACACCTTCCAGCGCGGCGGGACCTCCTATCGTGTAGCCCGCTACACCACCGCCCGCTGGAGCATCTGCGCGAGCATGTCCGCGCTGCGCTCGCTGCTGAACGTCGTCTCCACCTTGCGGCGGCCCGCCTCACCCAGCCGGTGGGCCTCCTGGGCGTCGCGCGCCACGGTCTCCAGCTTGTCCGCCAGGGTGCGGGGCTGCTGCGGGGGCACGAGGATTCCGTCCACCCCGTCATCCACCAACTCCGGCACCCCACCCGCGCCCGTCACCACCACGGGCACGCGCATGGCCATGGCCTCCATGATGGCCACGCCCAACGGCTCCTGGAGGCTGGCCAGCGAGAAGATGTGCGCGCGCTCGATTTCACCGCGCACCGTGTCCTCGCTCACCGCGCCCAGCAACGTCACCGCGTCGCCCAGGCCCGTCTCCTGGATTTTGGCCTCCAGCACCTTGCGGTACGTGGTGCCGCCGGCCTCGTCCTCGCCCGCGATGGACAGCCGCGCGTCCAGCCCCTTCGCGCGCAACATCCCCACCGCGTCGATGAGGTCCGCGTGGCCCTTGCAGGGGTTGAGGCGGCCGCAGGAGAAGATGCGCAGCGGGCCTTCACCCGTCCACGCCGAGTAGGGCACGGAGCGGTTGAACTTGCGCAGCTCCACGCCCATGGGTGCCAGCTCGATGCGCGACGGCAGCGCGCCGGCCAGCTCGTCATTCACTTCCTTGAGCAGCTTCTTTGTAATCACGAAGGCGAACCGCGCGTGCCGCCACTTCTCGCGCTGGTTGGGGCCGTAGTCGTACAGCGGCCCGTGCAGCGTCAGGCTGTAGGGCAACCCCGACAGCAGGTTCGCGAAGAGCGCCACGTGCGCGGCGTTGGCGCATGAATGGACGTGGACGTGCGTCCAGCCCCGCTCCCGCGCCAGCGACGCCAGCCGGCCGCCCATGACGGCGAAGGCCAACAGTTGCGCGCGCCCCTTTGCGTCCAGCCCCTCCGCTCGGGCGATGGAGGCCAGGCACCGGGCCCAGCCCGTGGGCATGGCGCGGGCCACCTCCGCGGCGGCCTTGGCGACCCCCAGCGGCCCCGGCGGCGTCAGGTACTCCGTGCGCGACATGGCCTCGCGCGCCCAGCTGTGCGAGATGATGCGCGCGGGAGGCGGACGCGTGGACACCAGCTCCGGCGTCACGCCCTTCCCCTGGAGCGCCTGCAACTCGCGCCAGAAGAAGATGTGCGTCTGTCCGGGGAACTCGGGAATCAAATAGCCAATCTTCTGCACACTGGATGGCATAACACGCCTGCCTGCCCCTGCCACGGCGTGGGTAGGCGCGTACCCAGCCCGTCACACGCCCTTCACGCTCGCGGTGGGGAGGGCTTCGCGAGCCCCGCCGGACCACCTGGGGAGCGCGCGATGGAACGCCCGGTCCGGGAGGCGGTGACTGTCGCGCGTCACCGGCGCGCTCCGCGGCAGCCAGGCGGGCCGCCGCGCCCCGGACTGCCCGGAGAGGCCGTTGGGCCGGCGCCACGCGTTGCGCTATACCGAGCCCCTCCCCATGGCAGCCGATTCCAGCGCACCTCCCGCCGACGCCACCTCGACCGACAGCGCCATTCCGTCCCCGGCGTTGCAACGGCTGTGGTTCGCCCTGGAGCGCCACGCGTGGAGCTTCCTCACGGTGGTGCCGGCCCACCCGGGTGCTCCGGCGCTGGAAGCCGCCACGGCGGTGCTGGAGGCGGGCGCGCCCTACGCCTACACGCAGAAGGTCCACCTGGAAGACGCCACCGGCCTGTCGCCCACGGCCGCCGCGCAGAAGGTGTTGGAACTGCGCGAGCGTGTGTCCCGGGGTGAGCGTGTCGTCGCCGTCATCGACTCGTTGATGACCCATCCGGCCAGCCTGCCGCTGGCGCTGGCCGCCGACGGCTGCCTCCTCTGCGTCACCCTGGGCGAGACGGACTTCGGCGCCGCCAGCAAGACCCTGGAGTTCGTGGGCCGCGAGCGCTTCCTCGGCAGCGTCACCTTTCCCCGGCTGACGAAGAAGCAGCGCCGGGCGGCGTCCCAGAAGAAGAAGGCATGAGCTCCACCTCCGCGCCCCGGCTCAGCGTCGTCATCGCCACGTACAACCGGCTGCCCCTCATCACCCGGCTGCTGTGGCAGTTGGCCGGGCAGACGCTGCCGCCCGAGCAGTTCGAGGTCGTCGTGGTGGACGACGGCTCCAAGGAGCCCACTCGCGAGCCGCTGCAGGCCCTGGCCCTGCCCTACACCCTGCGCGTGGAGGTGCAGCAGAACGCGGGCGCCGCCGCCGCCCGGCACCGGGGCGTCATGGCCGCCCGGGGCGACGTGGTGCTCGTCACGGATGACGACATGCAGGTGGCCCCGGACTTCCTGGAGCGGCACCTGGCGCACCATCCGGAGGGCTCGCGAACCGTGGTGCTGGGCCGCATCCGGCCGGACCCGTCCATTGGCGACATGCCGTTGTTCGAGCGCTGGTACGCGTACCTCAACAACCGCATGGCCGAGGAGCTCTCCACGCCCGGTGCCCGCGCCCGCGGCGTCCACCTGTTCACCGGCAACGTGTCCTTCCCCCGCGCGGACTACGTGGGCGTGGGCGGCTTCGACAAGTCATTGGGACAGTCGGAGGACGTGGAGTTGGGCGTGCGGCTGGAGAAGGCCGGCTGCGCCTTCGTCTTCGCGCGTGACGCGTACGTACTGCACGGCAGTGACCACGTGTCCTTCGAGCGCTGGCTGAAGCGCGCGCACCGCTACGGCATGTTCGACACGCAGGTGGCCCGGAAGCACCCGGACGTGCGTGACGTCAATCCGTGGCGGCTGCTCTTCCAGACCAACCCCCTGACCCGCCCGCTGCTGGCCGCCACCCTGGTGGCGCCGGACGCGTCACGCGTGCTGACGCGCGCGGTGATGCACGCCGCCAACGCCGCGGACAAGCTGGGCCTGGAGAAGGCCGCCTTCGCCGGCACCTCCGTGGTGTACGGGATGGAGTATCTGCGCGGCGCGCGCGGCGAGGCCGGCGGCTGGACGGGCATTGCCCGCGAGGTCGCCCGCTACCTGCAGGGCCGGGGGGAGTAGTCACACACCATGCTGAAGGCCAGGGAATCGATGATTGGCTCGCTCGTCACGGATGCGCTGGAACTGGCGAAGGCCGCCAATGGCAACTCGGACGCGAAGTCCATCGCCAAGGTGGTGCTGACCAGTGATTCGTACCGCATCACCGCGCTCAACCGCGCCCGCGAGGCCGCGCTGGCCTACCGCATCCCCCTGGTCAACCACGTACTGCGCGTGGCGCAGACGGCGGTGATGGGGATTGAGATTGGCAAGGACGTCACGCTCGGCAAGGGCGTGTACTTCGTGCACAGCCTGGGCGTCGTCATCGGCGGCGACGCGCGCATTGGCGACCGCGTGCGCTTCTACGGGAACAACACCGTGGGCACCGCGAAGGACAACGGCTATCCCGTCATCGAGGATGACGTCTGGATTGGCGCGGGGGCCCGCATCCTGGGACCGGTGCGCATCGGCGCGCGCTCGCGCATCGGCGCCAACGCGGTGGTGCTCCAGGACGTGCCGCCGGACAGCGTGGCCGTGGGGATTCCCGCCCGCATCTTCCCGCGCAAGGACACGGACGAAGTCGCGCTCTAGCGCGGCGGGGTGGGCGCCACCCATGGAGGATGAAGTGATGCGTTCGCGGACGAAGGCGCGCTGTGCCGCGGTGACGGCGGCGCCCCCAGGGAGGACGGAGTGATGCGTTCGCGGACGAAGGTTGGCGCCGCTGTACTGGCGGGTGCGCTGCTGGCCGGTGGCACCGTGACGGTGGCGCGGGCCGTCGGCGCGGAAGCGCCGGGCGCGAGCAACGCGGCCACGGCGGCGCCGGGCGCGGGCGACGCGCCGGGCTCGGGCACGAACGGCCCCGGCGCAGAGAAGACCGCGCCGGTGATGCTGTACGACGGAGGCCTGTCCCCCGATTGGAAGGACCTCGGCTGGGCGCAGCGCGAGCTCCCCAAGGGCGCGCCGGCGCGCATGCGCCTGTTCAACTACGCCGGGTGGATTCTCTACCGGCCCAAGCTGGAGGGCACCTTCGGCGCGCTGTCGTTCCGGTTCAGCGCTCCAGAGTCCTTCGGCGAGTTCCTGGAGGTCCGCCTGGACGCTCCGGGCGCCGCCAGCTTCCCACGCGTCCCCATCATCCCCGAGCTCCAGGTCCGCAAGGACGGTGAGTGGTCTGAGATTGTCATCCCCATGGAGCAGCTCAACCCGCGCGGCCAGCCGTTCGACCGCGTGGTGCTGCGCGCGTCCAAGAGCGTGGGCCGTGAATGGGTGCTGTTCGACAAGGTGTCGCTGGTGCCGCTGCCGCCCGAACTGGCCGCCGCGCTGGCCGCGGGGGGCGGACGCACGGGCCAGGGCAGTGGCCGCGAAGCGCCGATGACCATCGACTGCACCGCGCCGAGCCACCGCATCAGCCCGCTCATCTACGGCATCGCCTTCGACGGGTTGACGGAGAAGCGCGACAAGCACCAGTACGAGGTGGGCGCCACCACGCGCCGCTGGGGCGGAAACCCCACGTCCCGCTACAACTGGAAGCTGGGCGGCGCGTGGAACACCGCGAACGACTGGTTCTACCAGAACGTCGACATCGGCCTGAGCTACGACGACTTCCTGGAGTCCAACCGCAAGCACGGGATGACGTCCGCGCTGACGGTGCCCATCCTGGGCTGGGTGGCCAAGGACGCGAAGTCGGTGGGCTTCCCCGTGTCGCGCTTCGGCTCGCAGCAGCAGGAGGACAATGGCTCGGGCAACGGGCTCGCCCGGGATGGCACGCCGCTGAAGCCCGGCGCGCCGACGCTCACCAGTACCGAGGCCCCACCGGAGTTCATCGCCGAGTGGATCCGCGCCATCCGGAAGAAGGACCAGGAGCGAGGGCAGCGCAGCGTCCAGACGTACATCCTGGACAACGAGCCCATGCTCTGGAACTCCACGCACCGCGACGTGCACCCGGAGCCGCTGTCGTATGACGGGTTGCTGGAGCGCACGATTGCCTACGGCACGGTGGTGCGGAAGGAAGACCCGGAGGGCCTCATCGCGGGCCCGGCCGAGTGGGGCTGGACGAACTACCTGTGGTCCGCGGCGGACTTCGCGCCGGGGAAGATGCCGCACTCCGACCGGCGCGCGCACGGCAACATGCCGCTGCTGCCCTGGTACCTGCGGCAACTGCGCGAGCACGAGAAGAAGACGGGCGTGCGGCTGCTCGACATCGTGGACCTGCACTTCTATCCACAGACGAACGTCGGTGTCGGCCTGGAGGGCAACACGGACCCGGCCACCAACGCGCGCCGCATCCGCTCCACGCGCGGGCTGTGGGACCCCACGTACAAGGACGAGTCCTGGATTGGCGAGCCCATCCGGCTGATTCCGCGCATGAAGGAGTGGGTCGCCGACAACTACCCGGGCCTGCGCATCTCCATTGGTGAGTACAACTTCGGCGCCTTCCGGCACATGAGCGGCGGCCTGGCCCAGGCCGAGGCGCTGGGCCGCTTCGCGCAGGAGAACATCTACTCCGCCTACTTCTGGCAGTACCCCACCGAGGGCTCGCCGGTGTTCTGGGCGTTCCGCGCGTTCCGGAACTTCGACGGCAAGGGGAGCCGCTTCCAGGACTGGTGGGTGCCCGCGAAGGCCACCGAGGGCACCAGCGTGTTCGCCTCGCGCGACGAGGCGGGCGGGAAGATGGTGGCGGTGGTGCTCAACTTCGACCCGGACCAGGCCGCCCAGGCGCAGATTCAACTCAAGGGCTGCGGGACACTCGACAGCGTGCGCGTGCTGGGCTACTCGGGCGCACCTGGGGGGTTCACCGAGCAGACTCCCGGTGCGAAGGCCGCGGGTTCCCTGACCCAGCGGCTGCCGCCCTATTCCATGACCGTGCTCGACCTGACGGTGAAGAAGCCATGAGCTCCGCCGCGACGCCCGTACCCCCGCAGACCCCGTTCACCACTGGCCGAGCGCGCCTGAACATCGGCCAGCTCGCCATCGACCAGCTCACCTTCGAGGAGGCGGTGACGGAGATTGGCCGGCTGGTGGACTCGCGCCAGGGCGGCTACGTGTTCACCGCCAACGTGGACCACGTGGTGCTGGCCGAGGACAACGTGCAGTTCCGCGAGGCGTACTCACGCGCCACGATTTCGGTGGTGGATGGCATGCCCATCGTCTGGGCCTCGCGCGCCATGGACGTGCCGCTGCCCGAGCGCATCGCCGGTTCGGACCTCATCCTCCCGCTAATGAAACTGGGGGCGGGGCGCAAGTGGCGCGTGTTCCTGCTGGGCGCGGGCCCCGGCGTGGCGGAGAAGGTGGGCCGCATCGTCAGCGAGCAGTACGGCGTGGAGGTGGTGGGCTGGGATTCGCCCATGGTGCGCCTGGACGGCGGCGACGCGCAGAACGACCCGATTGTCGCGAAGATTCGCGAGAAGGACCCGCACCTGCTCCTGGTGGCGCTGGGCAGCCCGAAGCAGGAGGTGTGGATTTCGCAGGTGGCCTCCAAGCTGGGCCCCACGGTGGCCATTGGCATTGGCGCGGGGTTGGACTTCATCGCCGGGACGGCGAAGCGCGCGCCCGTGTGGATTTCGCGCGCGGGCTTCGAATGGCTGTACCGCCTGGTGAACGAGCCCAAGCGCCTGTGGCGGCGGTACATCCTGAATGACTCCCGCTTCGCCACGATTCTGCTGCGCGAGTTCTGGCAGCGGACGGGTGCGAAGAAGCCGGAGTAGCCGCCCGCGTCACACGGGGGTGAACTTCATCCCCGTGGCGCCGGACTGTTCCAGCGCGCTCTTGAGGTCCTCGGAGACGATGAGCGCGATGTCCCAGCCCCAGGTGCGGAACACCTTGGCGTCGCCCACCTTCGAGGGGTCGATGTGCATGGAATCCACCGCGGAGTACTGCCCCACTTTCTCGGGCAGGTCGTCCTCGGGCTTCCAGAACTGCACCTGGGACGCCTCATCATCGATGCAGCGGATGAGCTTGGTGGCGACGAGGATGAGGTACGAGTCCGGCTGCCCCGGAACATCCACGGGAATGAGCTGCACGTCATCGGGCGCCAGCTGTGCGAAGAGCGATGCCACGCTGACGTGAACCACCGGTGTCACACCGATGCCCGCGGTCGAGAAGTCCAACCGCCTCCCCGTCGCGTCGACGGGGATGGTCAGGCGCCCCTGGACCTGAACAGGTTGTCCCGCCCGGAACATCCAGGGGTCCTCCACCTCATTGCCTTGCGCATCGCGAGGGTCGCCCAAATCCCAGTTCCCGGATTGGATGTCCTCGGAGAGGTCGAAGTAGCGAGGGGCCATGGCGGCGTTCTAGCGCGGGTGCCCATGGGTCAGGAGCTTGTTGATCTCCGTTCCCTGGGTGGCGGCTTCCCTGGCCAGTTGTTGCAGCGCCTTGGTCAGGACCTTGCGGCACTCTTCTACGCTGCGGCAACGCGCGGTCGCGCTGTTCAATCGCCTGAAGACCAGTTCGTGGTACGCCTGGGGATGCGGACCTTGGTGGCCTTGAATCTGGACGATGTTCTCCGGGTCCTTCAGCTCCATCCCGGCACGCTTGAAGATTCTCCTGAACTCCGGCGTCCACGGCCCACCACGCGCAGCGGAGACGTCGTTCTTGTTCGTGGCGATGTGGTGCTTCTGTATGCGGCCCGCACCGCTAGAGCCACCGGCCGCCATCGCCACGGCATGCGGTGCCAGCGCGACGGTGAAACCATCGGCCGTCATCGCCACAGATTCCACGCGCCCGAGCGCCGCGTACCGGTAGCCCGCCTGCACCTCGACGTTCAGCGCCGCCTGTGAGGAGCCCGGTAGCCTGGGCGCCTTCGCCGCCAGCCCCGCCGTGTTCCCGATGGCCGCCGTGGCCAGCATGACAAAGATGCGCGCGGCGTTCTCCCCGAGCACCTCGCCGTAAGCCTCACCCGCCTCGCTGAGCTGCGCGAAGGTCGTGGCACGGTCCACCTGGCGCACCAGCGCAATCCACCCATCCAGCAAGAGCCACACCGTGTCCACGCCCAGGTAGGCAATCGCGGTCGCCGTCACGAGAGCAGCAACACCCTTGCTCACCGGCTCTGGCAAGGCCCACAGCAGCAAGTACATGCTGACGGACGCCGTCACCGTCGCCATCCAGGCCTGCGGATCCGCCATGTCGCGCAGTGCCTCGGCCGTCTCATCCCAGACCGAGTCCATGGCGATGGCCATCGCCAGTGTGTACTTCCCATCGCTGGCCAGCAGAGGGCCTTCATCCAGCAGTCGAAGGCAGTCACCCGGCTGCCGCTTTTGCGCGCACCATTGACCGTAGTCGCGCGTCAGTCTCTCGTCCGCATAAGCCATCAACAGGCGCGGACCATCCGCGCGCTCCTCCACGGGAATCAGCCGTTGGCCTCGGCGTTCGTACACATAGACGCCGCTCCTGTCCGGCACACCGAAGCGGTGTCGCGCATCGCGCAGTGGATGCAGGGAGGGCCGCACGTCCCGGGCCAATGACACCACGGCGGCCTCGAACACCTCATCGTCAAGTTCCACGGAACTGGCGCCTTCCGCATCACGTGGTGTGTGTACGATGGGCGCCACGTCTCCCGTGTCCAGACGGACCACACGCACCGTCGAGCACGCAGGCCCGATGAGCAGCAACAAGAGCATCCAAGACAGCCGCATGGGCATCCCCCGTGGCCTCGATGCCATGCGAGGCGCCCCGTCAAACCAACTCCCGGGTGTGCCGGCAACCTTCAAGGGTACGCTCAGCGCTGGCGCATCGGCTTCGCCCCCCTCTGGATTCCATAGGGGACGAACCAGGCCCATGTATTGCTCCCCCGGAGGACCTGACCGCGAACCGGCTGGAGCGCGCGGTGGTGACCTGGGCCAACGCCTGACATGAGCGGTGGGACAGAGCGCGTCGGAAAATGGTTTCGTCCATTTTCCCCGCCCCGGACGTTGGGCATTTCGTGGACCCCGTAGGCCCCTCCAGACGTGGCCCTTTGAGCGACGACACCTCGGCGGAGACAGGCCCGTGGCTTGCCCGGTTCCACGCCGGAGACGCCCGCGTCCTCAACGCCTGCTACCGCGACCACTTCGACACGGTGTACCGCGCCGCCGTCCGCGTCCTCCCGGCTGTGGACGCGGAGACCGTGGTCCACGACGTCTTCCTCCGGCTCGTGTCCGACGAGGCCGCGCGCCGCTCCTTCCAGGGCGGCTCCCTGGCAGGCTGGCTGCACACGCTCTCCCACAACCTCGCCGTGGACCGGGTGCGCCGTCAGCGGCGTGAGTCGGACGCCCTGGCCCAGCTCGCCGTGGAGTCCTCCGCCTCCGAAGAGCCCACACCACCCGAGCCCGGGCTTGACGCCAGCTTCCTCCTGGAGCGCTTCCGCCAGGAAAGCCTGCCGCCCAAATGGGCCCCCGTCTTCGAGGCTCGCTTCGTGCTCCAGCTCAGCCAGCGCGAGGCCGCCGCCGCCCTGCGCATGCGCCGCACAACCCTCGCCTACCAGGAGCTGCGCGTCCGCCAACTCCTCAAGAAGTTCCTCCTCACTCCGGAGGCCCGATGAGCCCCGCCTGCGCCCTCTTCCCCCTCGTCGACCGTCACTTCTCCGGGCGAATCGCGCCCCCGGACGAACGGCGCATGCGCGAGCACCTCCCGGACTGCGCCCACTGCCGCGAGCGCTATGAGCGGCAGCTCCTCCTCGCCCGGCTGGACCCTTCCGCCCCGGATGCGCGGACACGGCTGGCCCGGGGCCTGGGGCTCGAAACACGGCCGCCCGCGTCCCTCTGGCAGCGGGTGCTCCACGGCATGGGCGGCCCACATGCGCCTTCGGCTCCAGCGCGGCTCGCCCCCGTCGGCGAGGCACGGAATGGAACCTCCATTCCGGGCCGGCAGGTGCCCAGCCCGAACACCTCGGTGGCGCCAACGTCCCGCCGTCCCATGCCCACGCCCCCGGCGTCCGACAGACGGGTTCCCCGCTGGTGGCCCCTGGCGCTCGCACCTGTGGCGGTCGCCTGCCTCGCGCTGCTCGTGGTCCGCCTGCCCTCCGCTTCCACCGACGACGCGGGCTTCACCGCCCGGGGCGCGGGCAATGCGGCGGCCCAGGCGCGGCTGCTCGCCTATGCCGTGGCGCCCGGCGGGCACACCACCCTCCTGGGCCCGAAACTTCGGCCCGAGCAAGAGCTGGCCTTCGCCTTCCGCAACCCCGACGCCCACCGCTTCCTCATGGTCTTCGCCCGGGACACCGCGGGCCGCGTCTACTGGTACCACCCGAGCTGGACCGACCCGGCGAGCGACCCCTCGGCCATCTCCATTCCCCCGGGCGACACCTTGCGCGAGCTGCCTGAAGCCATCTCTCATCCGCTCGCTCCCGGGGCCCTCACCCTCCACGCTGTCTTCCTGGAGTCGCCGCTCACCGTGAAGCAGATGGAGGCGCTCGTGGAGCAGGGCGACCTCGACGCCGTGCTCCCCGCTGGCGCGGACGCCACCTCGCTCCAGCTCCAGGTCATCCCATGAGATTCGCCGCCCTGCTCCTCGCCCTGCTGCCGGTGGCCGCGGGCGCCGCCTCACCACAGGCCGCGACGCCTCCGCCGCGCACCGCATCCTTCGCGCTCATCATCGGCGTCAATCGCAGCCATGAACCGGACCAGCCCGCGCTGCGCTTCGCGGATGACGATGCCGCGCGCTACCTGGACCTGTTCCGCATGCTCGGCGCACGCACGTACCTGCTCGCGCGCATGGATGACAACACGCGCCGGCTACACCCGCAGGCCGCCGCCGAGGCCCTGGACCCCAAGCACCCCGAGCTGGCCTCCTCCGTGAAGAAGCTGGGCGAAGACATCGCCCTCGCGCGCAGCCGTGGCGTGGAGACGGTGGCCTACGTCGTCTACGCGGGCCACGGGAACGTGCGCAACGGCGAGGGCTACGTCAGCCTGGAGGACGGTCCCCTCACCGGGCAGACGCTGTCCTCGGACGTGGTGGGCAAGCTCGGCGCCGACCGCGTCCACCTCATCGTCGACGCGTGCTACTCGTACTTCCTGGCCTACAGCCGCGGGCCCGGCGGACAGCGGCGCCCCCTGCCCGCGGGCTTCACGCGCGCGGTGGGACTGGCGCTGGCGGACAACGTGGGCCTCTTGCTGTCCACCTCGTCCGCCCGCGAGAGCCACGAGTGGGAGGCCTTCGAGGCCGGCGTCTTCAACCATGAGGTGCGCTCGGGCCTCTTCGGCGCGGCGGACGCGGACGGTGACGGGCAGGTCAGCTACCGCGAAATCGCCGCCTTCGTGGAGCGCGCCAACGCGGCCATTCCGAACGAGCGCTTCCGCCCCCAGCTCCACGCTCGGCCGCCCAAGGGCTCCGAACTGCTGGTGGACCTGCGCCCGGGGATGGAGCGGCGGCTCGAGGTCGACGGCGCCCAGGGCGCCCACTACCTCCTGGAGGACGCCAACGGCGTTCGTCTGGCCGAGTTCCACAACGCGCAAGGCCAGTCCCTGCGCCTGCTGCGCCCGCCTCCTCGCGGCCCTGTCTTCCTGCGGCGCATGGGCGATGAAGCACAGGAGTACGCGCTCCCCACCGCGCAAGACGTCGTGCGGCTGGAGTCCCTCTCCGCCGAAGCGCCTCGCGTGGCGTCACGCGGCGCCGCGCACGCGGCCTTCCAGCACATCTTCACCTTGCCCTTCGGCAGCGACACCGTCACCGACTTCGCGTTCCGCGAGCCGCCGCCTCTGACGCTGACGAAGGTCTCCGACTCAGGGAGCCTCCGGAGGCAGCTCGGCTGGGGCGCGCTGGCGCTGGGCGTGGCCTCCGCGGGCGCGGGCATGTGGGCCACGCTGGAGGCCCGAGACATCCGGAGCAGCGTCTCGCCCGAACTGCCGCAGCAGGAAGCCGCCGCGCACAACCGCCGCATCCGGACCTACAACACCGCCAGCGGCGTGCTCTACGGGGTCGGCGGCGCGGCGGTGCTGAGCGGCGCGCTGCTGTTCCTGTGGCCCGACTCGGACACCGTGCCGCTGGCCACCCTGAGCTCGGATGGCGCGGCCCTGGGCCTCACGGGCGCATTCTGATTCGTCCAACGCGTGGACACCTTTCGTTGTGAAGCTTGAAATGAAGACATCGCATTGGCTTCCGTCCCGCGTCCTGAGCCTGTTGCTCGGCGCACTGCTGTTCTCCGGCTGCATCAACCCTGTGAATGAGGGTGAGCGGCCCTGCCCCTGCACCGACGGCTGGACGTGCTGCCCCGACGCCAACGTCTGCGTGGCGGATGCCTCCCGGTGCGAACAACTCCGGCCGCCCAAACCGCCCGAGCCCACCGCCCCGTCCGCACCGCGCCAGGTGTCCGCGATGACGGACCCAGGCACGGTGACGCTCTCCTGGTTCGAGCCTGCGCAGAACGGCGGCAGCGCGATTACCGGCTACGACGTGGGCGTCGAACCTCTCGAGGACGGCATCCAGGTGCAGGTGGAGGGCACCACCGCGCGCGTCACCGGCCTGCGCGCCGGAGGCACCTACCGCTTCACCATCACCGCGCGCAACGCCGTGGGCGTGAGTCCCGTGGCGCGCGTGGACTCCGTGAACCTGCCGGATGTGCCCACCGCGCCGGTGGCGCTCGGGGTGGAGCGAGGCGACCGGCAGGTGCGTGTCACATGGAACGCCCCCGCGTCCGACGGTGGGCGCTCCGTTCTTCACTACGTGGTAACGGCCCACCCGAGCGGCGCGAGTGTCGCGACAGACAGCCCCGTGCGGACAACCACCGTGAGCGGGCTGACCAACGGCGTGGCCTCCACCTTCACCGTGCACGCGGTGAACGCCGTGGGCGCGGGCCCCGCGTCCGCCGAGTCCACCGCCGTGGTGCCCGCCGCCCAGCCCGGCACGCCCGTGTCCGTGGCCGCCTCGCCCGGTGTGCGCGAGGTGTCCGTCTCCTGGCAGCCGCCCGAGGACACCGGCGGTCTGCCTGTCTCCGGCTACGTGGTGACGGCCTCGCCCGGTGGCACCACGCACCAGGTGGAGGGCCTGGCCAGCGAAGCCACCTTCACGAACCTCCAGGACGACACCGAGTACACCTTCACCGTGTCCGCGCGAAACGACGTGGGCCAGGGACCTGACAGCAGCACGGCCTCCGCGCGAACGCATGCACCGCCGGGCGCGCCCGCCTCCGTCCAGGCCGAACCGGGAGTGCGCTCGCTCACCGTAGCGTGGGCGCCCCCCGTGTCCGACGGACGCTCACGCCTCACCGGCTACACCGTCATGGCTCAGCCGTCGGGCGTGCGCATCGAGGTGAGCGCGGACCAGCACGGCGCCGTGTTGGAGGACGTGCCCAGCACGAAGGCACAGACAATCTCGGTGGTGGCTCGCAACGCCGTAGGTGACAGCCCCGCGGCCACGGCGGGTGAGCCCGTGAAGTCGCAGCCCACGCCCGTGGAGGTCACCCGACTCGACACGCCGTCGGCGGTCCGTGGCTGCCAGCCGGTGACCTACACGCTGCGGCAGGTGGACGGGGAACGCGCGGACGTCCTGGTGGAGTTCGATGCCACGGGCAGTGGCGCCTTCACCCGCGCGACCCAAGCGGCGGACTCCTATTACGAACGCGCGTCCGGCCTGGTCTCGCTTTCGACCTCCACGCAGGGCACCGAACACACCTTCCGCTGGAACCGTCCCACGGACCTGCCAGGTACCGCGCCCGAGGCACGGCTCCGCATCACCGCCACCGTCCCTGGCACCGCCTCCGCGACGCGCACGCACACCGTGGCGCTGACCGCACCGGAGAGGCGCTGCGAGGTGAATCTGGACACGGGCCCCGTGCAGCGGGTGACCCAGGAAGTCGCGGGCATGTCCCATGGACTGGCGCTTGGCGACTTCAATCAAGACGGGAAGCTGGACCTCGCCGCCCGCCACGACAACAGCCCCGGGGTCACCTTCCTCCGCGGAATCGGCAACGGCGCGTTCGAGGCGGAGAACACCCCCCACCTCTCCGTGACGGCCGAGCACCTGGTCTCCGCGGACCTGGACCGGGACGGCGTGCTGGACCTGATTGCGGCGGAAGCCAACTACTGCCGATGCGTCTCCTTCTTGCGCGGGCAAGGAAACGGCGCGTTCGAGCAACCTGTCATCAACTACGTGCTGGACGCAGTCAGCCACTCCTCGACCTATGACATCACGCCTCCCGCCGTGCTGGACATAGACGGTGACGGCGCGCCTGAAGTCGTGGTGTCCCAGCGGGACAGCTTGCTCGTTCTTCGCCACACCGGCGGAGGCCGGCTGGCCGTGGCCTTTCGGGAGCCGTTCGCGCCCAGGGGCTCCGTTGTCACGGGGGACTTCGACCAGGATGGGCTGGTGGACCTGATGGTGGTGGGCCCCTCCCTCCATGGCTTCTATGGCAGAGGGCTCCTCACCTTCACCAAGGAGTTCCTGGGCACGCTTGACGGCCCCGTGCCCCATGCGGTGACCACGGACTTCAACGGTGATGGCCACCTCGACATCGTGGCCCTCGTGGTGGGGAACCGGGAGTCCTCCATCCACCTGCTGACAGGTGACGGCCACGGCCGCTTCACGGCGCCCGTGCGTCTGCACCAGCACACGTGGCACAGCTTCGGAAACCGGAGCCACCTCATCGCGGGGGACTTGGACGGGAATGGCACGCAGGACCTGGCCTATGTGCACGCGGACAGCGACACCCTCACCCTCCTCCAAGGAAGAGGAGATGGAACCTTCGAATCCAGGACGCTCGCCACGGGGATGAACCCCTCGTATCTGGTGGCGGCGGACTTCAACGGCAGCGGCAAGACGGACCTGGCGGTGCTCTCCGGCATGCACAACACCGTCCATGTCATCTGGGACCTGGAACTGCCCACGCGTCCGGACATCGGCTGGCTCTTCGCAACGGGGGACTTTGATGGCGATGGCCACACCGATGTGGCTTCACTCGTCGACGGCGGCGTCCAGGCCCACCTCACCCGAACGGGCGGTGGATTCGAGCACCGGGGCCCAGCTCCGGTTCCCCCGGGCATATGGAAGCTGCTGGCGGACCGCTTCGACTCCGGCCCGACAATGGACCTGCTCGCGATGAGTGCCACGAGCACGCCACCCAACCGCTCGCTGGTGCTGCTGCGCGGCAACGGGGACGGGACCTTCGCCGCGGCGGAGGAGCTTTCGCTAGAGGGAGTGACTTCGGGCGCCCTTTCGAGCCTGGTGGCCGCTGGCGATATCGATGGAGACGGGGACCTTGACCTGGCCGTGGCCACCAGGCGCGAAGATGGCGGGTTCTCCACCTATGACGTGCATCTCCTTCACAACCAGGGCGAGGGGCACTTCGTGGCTGCGGGCGTGCTCACCACCTACTCCACGTTGAGCCAGCTCGCATTGAAGGACCTGAACCGGGATGGGAGGGCGGACCTGGTCGTGCTGCGGAGAACCTACCCAAGCTTCGAGCTGGTCATGTTCGAGGGACGGGCGAACGGCACGATGGTCAAGGTACGAGAGTACACGCCATTGATCTCCACCTGCGCTCCCTCAGGACTGATGTTCGCGGACTTGAACCTCGATGAGCACATGGACATGGCCGTGACGTGCGCGGGGTCCGCCGCGGGCGGAGTGGTCCCGATGTTCGGCTCCAGCAACTTCGTGTTCTACGACCGCCAGTTCCTTCGAACGGGCGGCAGCGCGGCAGGGCTCACCGCGAGCGACCTGGATGGGGACGGTCTTCCCGAGCTCCTGGTCTCGACACCGGAACTCCGGGCCGTCTGTGTCCTGCCCTCGCAGTGGCACAGCGACTGGGGTTCCGCGCGTTGCTTCGGAACCCTGTACGCACCGCACGATGTGGTCCTGCTGGACGTCGACCACGATGGCGTCCCCGAGGTGCTCACCGGAGGAGGCTTCCTCAGCTCCGGCACCACGTTGATGCGCATCCGCTGACATGGAGCAACCAGCACCCCACAGCAGGGTGCTATCCTCATGCGCTCCACGGACATGACGGAGCGCCCCTCTCCCCCGCCCGAGCAGGACGACGACTACGGCATGTCCCTGCCGGCGCTGGTCGTCCTGCGCATCAGCATCGTGTTCATTGAGCTGTTCACCCGGCTCTTCGACGTCCTGGTGCTGCTGCGCAGGCCCCGGCTGCTTCCGCCCTACCTGGGCCTGTGGCTGCGCGAGGTGCGCGTCTCGCCCTACCGCCTGAAGCGCTCGTTCGAAACGACGCGAGTCCTCCAGACGAGCGGGCAGATTTTCAAGGAACTGATGTACGGCGAGATGCCAGTGCACACAGGGGTGTGGCTCTTCTGGAAGGCCGGGCTGGGCCGTGGCTCGCGGCTGGTGGACCTGGGCGCGGGGCGGGGCCGCACGCTGCTGGCCGCGCGCTGGCTGGGCGCGGAGGCTCGCGGCGTGGAGTTGATGCAGCACCACGTGGACCTGGCCCGAAAGTCCGTGGAGAAGGCAGGCGCGCAGCTCATCGTGGGCGACGCGACCCGCGCGGACCTCCAGGATGCCACGCATGTCTTCACCAACTGGACGGCGCTGACGCCGCGGACGCGGGCCCGGCTGGTGGAGCGCTTCCGCACCTGCCGCCCCGGCACGCGCGTCATCACCGTGACTCGGCCGGTGGAGGCCCCGGGCTTCACCGTCCTCTCCAAGCATCGGCTGCTCTTCACCTGGGGCCTGGAGCACGTCTGGATTCACGAGGTCCGCGACAGTGTCGTTGGAGATACAACCAATTGACGCGGCTTCCTGTGACGCAGGCTCCATGCCTACGCTCCGCGCCACGACGCCGGGCCGACTGGGCTCAAGGCCTTGGGCCCGGGCGTCCAGGAGCTGAATCACATGAAGGCATGGATGACGGTGGTGTCGCTGGCGGTGGTTCCCCTCGCCGTGGGTTGCACGTCGTCGCGCGAACTGACGCGGGCGCGCGTGGAGGCGAACACGCTGCGCAAGGACGCGGACACGCTGCGCGGGGAGAACGCGACGTTGAAGGAGCGCGTCAGCGAGCTGGAAGGGCAGCTCGCGAAGGTGCAGGAGGAGCGCGACACGCTGAAGGCCGCCGCGGAGAAGCCCCCGGAGCCCGTCGTCGCACCCGCCGCGGGCAAGAAGCGCAAGAAGTAGCGTCCGCGAGGCCACGCCGATGACCGTGACGCGCACCACGGCGGTCCATGTCCACGACGGCTTCGACGTGTACGTGGGCCGGGCCTTCCGCGCCTATGCGAAGCCGAGCCCGCTCAACCCGGTGCCCGGCCGCTTCGGCAACCCCTTCAAGCCCGGAGGCGTGCGCACTCCAGGCGCCATGCTGCGCACCTACTTCGCGCCGTGGCTGGGGACGCTTCCGGAGGCGGAGCAGGAACGCATCCGCCAGGAAGCCCTGCGCCGCATGGGGCCGGACGAAGACGCCTTCGACGCGTTCCGCTGGTACCTGGGGCTGCGCACCCGGCATGACGCGGACCACCGCGCCGCCGTGCTGATGTTGCGTGGCAAACGCCTGGGCTGCTGGTGCAAGCCCGGCCCCTGCCACGCGGACATCCTGGCGGAGTGGGTGGATGCGCAGCCGGATTAGGGAGCGCTATGTAGCGCCGCAATGCCCACCCTCATCCTCAGCGCGAAGGACCTCCGCAGCCTGTACACCGTCGAGCTCGGCCTCACCGCCGTCGAGCGGGCCTTCCGTGCCCACGGCCTCGGCGAGTCGCTGATGCCGCCCAAGGTGTACCTGTCCCTGCCCTCCTACGACGGCGACTTCCGCGCCATGCCCGCGTTCCTCGACGGCGCCGCTGGCGTGAAGTGGGTCAACGCCCATCCGCGCAACCCGGAGAAGCACGGCCTGCCCACCGTCCGCGCGCTCTACATCCTCAGCGACCCGGACACCGCCTCCCCGCTGGCCATCCTCGACGGCACCCTGCTCACCGCCTGGCGCACCGGCGCCGCGGGCGGCGTGGCCTCCAAGTTCCTCGCGAAGAAGCAGCCGCGCACCCTGGGCCTCGTCGGCTGCGGCGTGCAGGCCCGCGTGCTCATCGACTCGCACCGCGCCCTCTTCGGCGACAACCTGGAGCTCCTGCTCGCCGACACCTCCGAGGCCGCCGCCAAGGCGCTCCAGGCCGAGAAGGGCGGCCGCATCGTCAGCACCCAGGAAGCCTGCGGCGCCGACATCGTCTGCACCGCCACCCCCGCTCGCATCCCCGTGGTGAAGCGCGAGTGGTTCCAGCCCGGAGTCCACATCAACGCCATGGGCGCGGACGCCCCCGGCAAGCAGGAGCTGGATGCGCGCCTGCTCACCGAAGGCCGCGTCTTCATCGACGACACCGAGCAGGCCCTCCACTCCGGCGAGGTCAACGTGCCGCGGCATGACGGCCTCCTCCGCCCCGAGCAAATCGCCGGGACCCTGGGTGAAGTCGTCTCCGGCAAGAAGCCCGGCCGCACCCGCGCGACCGAAATCACCGTTTTCGACTCCACCGGCCTCGCGCTCCAGGACGTGGCCCTCGCTCGCGCCCTCTACGACGCCGCTCTGGCGCGAGGGCTCGGACAGTCCTTCGACATCATCGGAAACGGATGACCCAGTGGGTCCTCCCTACCCCGTACATCTTGTGACTCATTCGAAACCTGCAGGACTGGACAGTTCCAACAACACAGGAGTATTCCTTCAACCGCGCAGTCCGGGGGGGATGCTCTCAAAGCCGCAACAGCCACTCTGGGTGAAGCGCGGAGAGAGCGCTCGCCCAGCGCTGCCGTCGTGCGTCTGGAGCGCTCCTCCCGGAGGTCGCGCGAGGTGCCAATCCCGGCACCCGCCTCTCTTCGGAGACCTCAGATGGCTCACGTCCCCCGGCGTCCCTCCTGGCGCCACCTCCCCGCGCTCTTGCTGCGGCTGGTGGCGCTCGTCCCGCTCGTCGTCGCCCTTCCCTCAGCCGCGCAGACGCAGACGAACACCCAGTCCACGCAGCGGGCCATCAACTTCCTCAGCGCGGACGTGGTGCACTGGACGCAGGAGAACAACTGCGTGGCCTGCCACCGTCAGGGCGCGGTGGTGTACGGCCTGTCGAGCGCGCGCGCCAACGGCTACGACATGAACGCGGTCGTCGGTAACGGGCGCACCAACCTGGCCAACCTGGAGCTGCTGGCCCAGCGCATCCGCAATGACCAGCTCGCCAACGGCTCGTGGATTCACGAGGGCACCGCGTTCCGCTACGAGAAGACGTCCTTCTCCGTCTTCGGCCTGGCGGGCTACGACGAGAACGTCTCCACCCAGTACAGCAACGCGCTGGTGAACGCGGCCAACTGGGCGCTGACCACGCAGGAGCCCAGCGGCCGGTGGCCGAGCGACCACGCGCACTTCCCCGTGGACCACGGCAGCGTGTCCACCACCGCGCGCATCATGACGGGCATGGCCCAGGCGAAGCAGCGCGTGGACCCCGCGCGCGCCGCCACGTACCAGGCCGCGCTGGACCGCGCCGCCGCGTACCTGCGCGCCAACCTCAACAACAACGACACCAGCGCGCCCGGCAACGGCATGCCCTACACCTTCCAGGTGGCCTGGACGGTGCTGGGCCTCAAGGCCGCGGGCCCCGGCCTCAACGACGTCAACACCGGCGCCATCAACACCCTGGCCGAGCGGCTCATCACCCGCACGTCCCCCGGCAACGCGGGCTGGGGCAACCTGCCCAACGAGGAGTCCAACGACTTCGCCACCGGCAGCGCCATCTACGCGCTGTGCCTCGCGGGCCGTGAGCCCGCCACCGACCCGCGCCTGCGCAACGCGATTGAGTGGATGAAGACGCGGCAGTCGCCGGACGGCAGCTGGCGCACCGGCTCGGCCACCTTCGACATCCCCACCACCTTCGCGGCCCTGGGCCTGTCGTGCTTCGGTGACTTCAGCGTGCGCGTCTCCGTCGTCGGCGCGGAGCGGCAGGAACTGAGCATCGACAACCCGTCGCCGCAGCAGGCCATGTTCACCTTCACCGTGAAGAACCACGGCTATCAGGCGGACACGTACACGCTGAGCACCCAGGGCGGCCTGCCCGGGTGGACCGCGTCCGTGAGCCCCGTCACCCTCTTCCTGCCCGCGGGTGGCGAAGGCACCGTCACCGTCACCGTCAATGCGCCGCCCCGGCTGCTGCCCGCGCTCACCTCCGCGGTGACGCTCATCGCTTCGTCCGGCGGCGCGCCCGGCGTCACTGGCTCCGCGCGCGTGGCGGCATACACCCCGCCCCTGCCGCCCGTGACGGGCCTGCCCACCGTCACCACCATCGTGACGCCCGCGGCCAACGCCCGCGTCACCGTTGGCAACGGCACCCTGCTGTCGGCGCGCGTGACGAACGGGGGCGCCATCGTCCCGGGCCCGGCCCATGGCGTCGTCACCTTCTACGTCGCGGGCGTGCCCGTGGGCGCGGACGTGGACGCGGATGGCGACGGCATCTACGCCTTCAACTGGGTGCCCGCGGTGGACAGTTGGACCATCACCGGAGCGCAGGACTACCGCGCGGTGTACTCCGGCGTGGAGCGGCAGGCCCCGCTGGCCAACCTGCTGGGCAGCACGGCGTCGAGCACCCTCATCATCGACCCGTTCCCCCACCTGACGCCCATGGTCACCATCGGCAACCCGCCGGCCTTCACGCGGGAGACGGCGCTGGACATCTGGGGCTACGCCACGCCGCGCGCGCCGGGCGCCGTCATCACCTACGCCGCGTTCATCATCAACGGCGGCGCGCCCATCGTCCTCACGCCGGGCAACGGCGGCCTCATCCACACCTCCATCACCCTGGAAGAAGGCCCCAACATCATCCAGATGACCGCGCGAGACAGCTTCGGCGGCGTCACCACCAAGCAGGTCAACCTCACGGTGGACCGGGTGGCCCCCATCCTCACCATCCTGTCGCCCGCGGAGAACGCCGCGGTGAACACGCCGGTGGTGACGGTGCGCTCGTCCGTGCAGGACCAGACGCCCGTGCGCGTGGAGACGCAGTGGGTGAACAGCTCGCTCCTGGAGTTCGGCAACGGCACCGTGGAGCACCCGGTGAACGTCAGCTACGGCAACCAGGTCATCCTGGTGCGCGCCACCGACAGCGCCGGCAACGTCACCGAGAAGCTGCTGTACCTGTGGGTGGACGCGGGCACGCCCGTGGTGAGCACCAACTTCGCGGACGGCCAAATCTACGGCCCGCTGCCCAACGGCACCTTCCAGTACGCCATCAACGTGCAGACGGTCTCCGCCACCACGGTGCGCGTCAACGGAGGGGAGCCCTTCCACCTGCCTCGCGGCGGCGGCCAGATTCAGACGTCGGTGACGCTGGCCCCGGGCGTCAACACGCTGGGCATCTCCGTCATCAGCGAGACGGGCATGACGGCCAACCTCGTGCGCCGGGTGAACTACGACGTGCAGGCCCCCACGGCCACGCTGCTCAGCCCCACCGCGGGCAGCACCGTCAGCGGCACCATCACCGTGCGCGCACGCGTCACCGACAACTTCGGCCCGGTGACGAACGTGGGCTTCAGCCGCGACATGTCCGGCATCCGCGTGGGCACCCAGCAGTCGGATGGGACGTGGACGGCGCAGTTCGACACGCGGGAGATGGTGAACGGCGCGCACACCATCGACCTGTGGATGAACGACGGCGTGGGCAACTTCGCCGTGCAGAGCTTCAACATCGTCGTCAGCAACTGACGCGGTGAGCGCAGGGCCCACCCTGACATCCTGGGTGGGCTCCGGCGACGTGGAGCGCCGCGGCCAACACGTGCGAGGCCGCGGCGGCCCGCCAGCCCTACGATGCACGCCGCCTGGCGCTCCTCGCGGTAGGCGGCGCACCAACGGCCCGGTGCACGGACGCCCCGCCCCCGGCGGCAGCCCTCGAGCGGACACCTGCCACCTGTTTCAGTTTCAGGAGGGCAAGCGCCGCGCCAATCAGGAGCCGCCTGCCCGCCCCTCCCCATCAGGCATACGGCCCCGGACGCAAGCCGTTCCCAGGTCGGCGCGAGGCGGCGCGGGGCCCCGTCCCACGGCCGGGTGACGGCCAGCCCGGGGCCCCCGGCCCTTCCCGCCCGAAAGCAGCGCCTAACTTGGATCCGCGTGGGTGCCCGACACGCAGCCAACGGCCCTCCCGGCATGGACGGCGCCCACGGGCGGGGCGGATCCGTCCGGGCGCTGATGGGGCGCCTCACCGGCCCGGAGCAGCGCTTCTGGCTGCTCGTCGTCGCGGTGGGGCTCATCGCGGGGTTGGGCGCGGTGGCGCTACTCAAGGTGCTGCGCTTCACCCAGCAGCTCTTCTGGCGCAGCGCGGGCGAGGACTTCCTGGCCGGCGTCGCGGCGGCCCCCACGTGGCGCCGGGTGCTCATCCCGATTCTCGGCGGCGCGCTGGTGACGCTGCTGACGCTCATCGTCGGCCGGCCCATGCGGGGCCACGGCACCGCGGGCATCATCGAATCCATCTGGGTGAAGTCCGGCCGCCTGTCGCTGCCGCGCGCGCTGCTGCGGGGGCTGGTCTCCATCCTCGCCGTGGCGATGGGCGCGCCGCTGGGCCGCGAGGGCGCGCTGCTGTCCACCGGCGCGGCCAGTGGCTCGTCGCTGGCCCGCTGGCTGCGGCTGGGCCCCGGCCAGGCCCGCCTGCTGGTGGCCTGCGGCGCGTCCGCGGGCATGGCCTCCGCGTACAACGTCCCCATTGGCGCGGCCCTCTTCGGCCTGGAGGTGCTGCTGGGCAGCTTCGCGCTGGAGCTGTTCGGCCCCATCGTCGTCTCGTGCGTGGTGGCGACGCTCGTGTCACGCGGCCTCATCGCGGACCACCCCAGTTTCGTGATTCCCCACTACACGCTGCTGCACCCGCGCGAGCTAGTGCTGGCCATGCTGCTGGGCGTGGTGCTGGGCGTCGCGTCCGCCTTCTACGTGCGCGGCATCAACGTCATGTCGGACCTGTTGGACAGGGCCGCCGCGTGGCTGGCGCCCTTCCTACCCCTGATGTCCATGACGGTGGTGGGCGTGACGGCAGTGTGGCTGCCGCAGCTTCTGGGCAACGGCTATGACGCGGTGAACGGGGCGCTGCTCGGCAAGCTCTCCCTGGCCCACCTGCTGCTGCTTCCGCTGGCGAAGCTGGCCCTCACCGCCACCTGCGCCGGCGCCGGCGTGCCCGGCGGACTCTTCACCCCATCCCTCTTCTACGGCGGACTGCTGGGCGGCGCCTTTGGCATGCTCGCCGAATGGGTGCTGCCCGGCGGCGCGCCCAGCGGCGCCTACGCGCTGCTGGGCATGGGCGCGGTGCTGGCGGGCACCACGCACGCGTCGGTGTCCGCGGTGCTCCTCATCTTCGAGCTCACCGGCGACTACCCGCTGGTGCTGCCGCTGATGCTCAGCGCGGTGGTGTCCGCGGTCGTCAGCCAGCGCCTGGAGCCGGAGTCGCTGTACACCTCCGTGCTCAACCGCCGCAACGTGCGCGTCCCCGCCACCGTGCCGCACTGGCTGCGCCAGGAAGGCGCCCGCGCGCTGCTCAAGCCCGTGCACCAGCGCGTACCTCCGTCAGCGCCGCTCCAGCAGGTGCTCGCGTTCCTACTGGAGCAGCCCCTGGGCCAGGACCTCTACGTCACTGATGAGGCGGGCCGGTACCGGGGCGCGCTGGTGCTCGACCAGTTGAAGGGGCATCTGCCGGACCACTCACAGCTGCACGCCACCATCGCCGCGGACGTGATGGACATGCGCGTGCGCCCGATTACCCCGGGACTGTCCCTGAGCGAGGTCGCCGTCCGCTTCACGGAGACCTCCCTGGAGCGGCTCCCCGTCGTGGACGGAGAGCGGCGCCTGCTGGGCACAATCTCCAAGCAGGACGTGTTGAAGCAGGGGACCTTCTGAGGAACGCGGTGTGGAAGACAGACGGATGCTGCACGGACCGGCGCGCGCATGGAGCATCGTGCTCATAGGCATGCTGTGCCTGGTGCTGAGCGTCGTCCTGCTCCGCCGCCCACCGCCCGAAGTCCCTGATGTC